>JBIISH010000001.1:0-28451 GCA_044341115.1 Candidatus Nanopelagicales bacterium | reverse complement strand
TAGGTGTGCACCGTGACCCCGTGGTTGCGGAGCAGCGTTGCGGTAGCCTCATTTCCTTCAGCGATCACCACCACTCCTGGTGCAACGGTCAACACATTGCAGCCCAAGGACTCGTAGTCCTCATCGGGCACTGAGATCGTTTCAATTCCGCGCACGGCAAGCGCCTGCAACAAAGCAACCGGGGCCAATCGCTCAAACACCACAGCCAGGTCATCGCGGATGGGCGAGACCACCGACATCAAGTGCAGGCAGTACTCGGGTCCTTGATCGTGCGGCAGGTCAAACACTTCAACGTTGATGCCATCAGGTTCCACCATCGCGCGAATCTGATCAACAGCCACTTGATTTGTTCGGTACGAGCGACCGATTGCAAGGGTGGTGTTATCGAGCCAGAACATGTCGCCGCCATCTGCTGTGGCAGCACCGGTCAACCGGCCAACGCGCGGAACACCCAATCCTTCGAGCTCAGCGGCCAAGAGTGGTGGTTCTCCCGCGCGCACTTCCTTTGCTCCTTGGAACTCGATCACGCCCGAGGGCACCACGAATGCAGGGTCGTAGGTAAAGATCGCGTCGGGCATGTCATCAACCGGATTAAGAATTTCGACGCCAACACCCAATGACGTTAACAGCGCAACGAAGTCCGCGTGTTGAGTAGCGAGTAGATCCAGATCGAGTGGCTGCGCCCAATGTGCCTTCGAGTAATCACCGCGGCGTGAAGGTGGTCGCACAGCAACCCGCTTGAGCGGTGCCACCATCGAGGTCACTCCGTAGTCCACGCTCACGTCGATTCTCCTTTAGTCATTCGTTGCAAGATGCGCTCTAAGCGCTGTCGATTGTTGCGCAAGATGAGAAGGTACAACGAGTTGCCAGACATCACGATGATCGCAAACGGCAGGGTGAGCCACCACGGGTTGAAGAAGGCGAGTGGCACCCAGGTGACCATCGAGATCCAGTGCACCCATTCGGCCCGGCGCAGTTCAACGAGGTAGTGCTGGATCTGCTCGGTACCGCGATCAGGAGTGTTGTTCTTCGACTCTCCGCCGAAGGTGGCGCCCAATTCGGGCAACCGGTTCGCCCACCACGCAGCCTTGACGCGGCGAAAGTAGGCCGGGCTCTCCCACGGGAATTGGTAGAGGGGTCGCGGGATGACCTGAAGCCATGAGCTGGGCCATCGGGGTGCGGTGAAGCCAGCACCTATCGAGATTCCGGCAACCACCACGATGTCGATGACGATCAACCGGACGATGTCCAGTATCTGCATCACGCCACCTCCTCCTGCGAGGCGAGGGAGGGAGCCGTCGCTGGCGCTCCTCCCAAATCCAAGCACCACCGCTGCGCGGCGAGGGAGGGATTTGAACCCCCGGAGAGTTTCCCCTCGGGCGCTTTCAAGGCGCCTGCAATCGGCCGCTCTGCCACCTCGCCAGATCCACTGGACTGGGAGGTCCTGCGGAACGGAGACCTACGGTAGTGGTTGCCCCTCGTGCGGGTGTTCGGGCACCTCTATTCGGAGATCGTCGAACCAGATGGTGATCGTTGCGCGGGCCACGGTGGCACTGTGACAGTGCCCGCCACTGGATCGGTCTGCGGAAATCGCATGCAGGTGCAGGCCTGGTACGACTTCGCCGTCTTCAACGTCGGGGAACCGGAATCCCATGAGGGTGCCTGCCCATTGTGGGAATGCGAATCGAACTTCGTGATCGAGAACTTCAGTGAGCGGCGTGAAGGGTGGCTCCTGGCGGGGCTCACTGCGCAGCAGTACGTCGGTGAATTCACCATCAATGCGGATCGCTGCGATGGAGTGAAGGTCGACGTCGATGGCAGCAGCGATGGAAACAAAGTCATCTCCTGCACTTAATTCGAGTGTTACCGATTGCCCATCAAAGGCCGCTATGGCAAATGGCATGCCGAGTGAATCATCAGCAACCACGGGAATGCCGTCAGCGCGGATCTGCCACGTGATGCCGTCAAGAGATGAGATCTCCCCATCAAGTGCGGCGGCTGCACCCAGTCCGAGCAGGGAGCCGGTGAATGTTTCACCAACAGTGGTGTGGGCCTCGTAGTGGCCGGAGTAGAGATCGCGAAAGTAGTCGACTTGAACTACGTGACCGGTGTCAGTGCTGTCGCGACGGACAGCGGCGATGAGTGCAGGATCAAACATGGGAGAAGCGTGCCACCTGCGTCACGAGTCAGCTCGCCTGCGGTGCGGAGAGTGAAGTGAGTACGTCGTGGGTGGTGCGCACTGTGGCGAATTCCCCGTCAAGGTTTACCGCTGTCACCGCGGAGAGTTCTTCACCGCTGAACACCCGGCCAAGGGAATTCGTGCGCGCGAAGGTGGCAGTGGCATCGATTACGAACGTGACGTCGTAGCCAAGATTTCCGGCCATGCGTGCCGTGGTCTCGCAACAGTGGTTGGTCGTGATTCCACAAATGGTGACCTCGGTGATCCCCTGCTCACGCAGCCAGCCATCAAGATTGGGATTCCCGTAGAAAGCGGAGTTCACCGACTTGGTGATGAGAAGACTGTGGGTTCCTTGCACAAAGGGCATGAAGTCATTGCCAGGTTGTTCCGGGCGCAGCGGTGAGGTGCCTGATGTCGAATCGTGGCGCACCAGCACTATCGGAAGGCCCTGCTCACGCCAAGCTTGCAACAGCAGTTCCACATTGGTTTCACGCTGCGGATTGTTGCGCTCACCCCAGAACGGATCGTGAAATCCCTCCTGCACATCGATAACGATGAGAGCGTTGCTCGTCATTCGGCCGCTTCGATAGGAACCGTGGGTGACTTAGGCATTGAGCGTCGGTCCATGAACAGGCCAACCACGGTGAGCACGAGGGAAACGCCCACCACGGTGGTCACGATCTGCTCCACCGAGTCGTGGCGGAAGAAGACGACGATCACTACGAGAACTGCAAGCGCCACCCAGACGAGCGCAACGGCTTTGCGGTCTTGCGCAGCTAGACGGGAATAGAGGAGAACCTGCACGAGTGCGAAGGCTGATCCTTCAAGGGCAAATAGGTATGCCTGCGAGCCAAGACCAAGAGCGACGTATTGCGCACCACCGAGGATGCGCACCACGAGATCACCGAGCAGCAAACTGCCGACGGTCATGAACAGGCCGAGGGTTGCGGTGAGGGCGGTAGCGATGTACACGGCCCGGCGCGAATCTCCGGCAGCCATGCGCGGGAACAGCACGATGATGATGGCGTTCGGTAGGAAGAAGGCGATTTTGGCGAGCAGCACACCGACGGCGTATTCGCCGGAGAGATCTTCGGACAGGAAGAGCCGGGCGAGCAGGATGTCGATGTTGGTGAGCGTGAACAGCACGATCAGCGCGTGAGCGATATGGCCGAACTCCACCCCGATGCCGTCGGTGAGTGTGGTGCCCCAGGTACGCGGGCAGACGAGTTGGTAACTGATCACCGCGCCGATCGCACAGCCGATGAAGATGCCGATGCCTACGCCCGTGACGCTCTGCAGCACCACCACGCCGATGATGCCGCCGATTGCTCGGCTGGCTCCGTTCGCGATGAAGGCCCAGGCGAGGCGGATGTTCTCTTGCCGGCCTTGGGCGATGCCCATCGAGGCCGAGCCCACCACTACAAATGCGAGGGAGCCAATGCCGGTGGCCACAGCCACCGCGGGGATCGTGAAGATCGCCCCGAGGGGCCAGGCCAGGACCACGCCGCCGATCAAGATGGCGGCGCCGATGATCACGGCGAGTCGGATCGCTTGGCCTTCGACTTCGGGCCGGTCTGCTGGTTCGGCTGCTGCGACCCGCCGGGCCGTGAGGGCCTGGGTGGAGATGCCGAGGGTGGCGAGGATAACCAGGAGGGCAAGGAGGGAGCCCAGGGCCCCGAAGTCTGCTTGGTCGAGCACCCGCGCTGAGACCATGCTCAGGGCGTAGGCGGCGCCGTTGCCAATGAGGGTGGCCCCGCCAACAAAGATCAGACCCTTGGCCAAGCCTGATTTTTGGGGGGTCTCGCTCACGCGCACACTTTACGGGCTCAGCCCGCCTGACCATGCGCTTCACCATGCACCCTTACCAGTGGGGTTGGAGTGACGCATGTGACCCCGGAATGTGTGGACAGCCTCGCGACACATGTCACAGTTCGGTCGTGCAAGCGTCCGATTTTCGGTCGTTACGTTTCCGTTATCAACAATGACTATCTAACGTCGAGCACTCCGAACAAAGCCCCCCACCGGGGGACATAAACCGGAAGGCGAGGCACATGACCAGGAGTTTCACCGGCAGCACGGCACGCCCGTTCAGCGCCGCGAGTACTTCCCTGCGCTCGGCTCTGCACGCATCCGCGATGTCTTTCCGGATCGCCGTGGTGATGATCACCATCATCGCGATGGCCGCCACCGCACTGGTCTTCGGAAAACACACCACAGCCGTCGCGACTGAATCCGTTGCACCTGAACCGACGGCAACGGATGCGACAAGTGAAGTAGTGCTCGACGATGCTGATCTGGAAAGTGCTGATCTGATCGATGCCCAGTCAACCCCCGCGCTGTATTCGACGCCCAAGTCGGCCCGCAACAGCGTCGATAAAGAGCTGCGCGCTGTGACTGCGAAAGTTTTGCTTGCTCGCGAGATGAAGGTTGTGCGTTCTCGCATCGTTGAGATAGCTCGCAAGCAGATCGGCGACTCCTACATTCCTGGCGCTAGCGGCCCACACGGTTTTGACTGCTCCGGCCTGACCCGCTTCGTTTACCAGCAAGCAGCAGATATTTCACTTCCGCACTACTCCCGCGCGCAATACGGCAAGGTCAAGAAGGTTTCACGCGCTAACGCGCAGCCCGGAGACCTCGTCTTCTTCTTCGAACGCGGCGCGCATCACGTAGGCATTTACATCGGCGACGGAAAAATGATCGACGCCCCTGGCCGTGGTGACAAAGTTCGGGTGAGCCCCACCACCGGCTCTTGGTGGGGACGAACCTTCACCGGAATGGGAAAGATTCTGCCCGCTTGACCAGCAATCACACCTCTCCCATATTCGCCAACCACTCGGTGGGGAGTACGCAATCCGGAATAACGCGAATCATCGGATGGCAGAGCCCTTGCGCCCATCCTTGGCGAGCTACTTAACGATGCCACTCACTACGTGATCAGCTACCGCTAACGCACTAGTCCACGCTGGGGAGACCGCGTTGAGCATGTGGGTTGATCGCTCGTCGCCTTCCACTACAAAATCCATTTCCAATTTGCCCGTGGGAACGTGCAGTAATTGGGCGCGCACCCCGGGTCTGCCGCGCTTCGTGAAATCTTTGTGATTGACCGATGGCACCAGTGCTTTGGCTTGGTTCACCAAGTGCTTGCGCGAGTATTTGGGCACTTCGGTGCGGATGAGTCCGGGCACATCGTGATGCGGGCTGCGAAGGAATCGCGGGTACGTGCGGGCGATCTCCCACGTATCTGCGGCATTGAAACCATCGACCCACGAGCCGGGCACGGAGTAGTCCTCGCGCCACAAAGCAGGGATCGCGGTCGGGCCGATCTTTGCGCGGCCATCAACGGTCACGGTCAGGTGCACGCCCAGGAACGGGTTGCGTGAATCGGGAACGGGATACACGTGCCGGGTGAGCCGACCAGGTGCCCATGAGCCATACCAATACAAACCCTTGAACGGGAGCATTCGGTAGTCCATTCCCATGCCGAACCAGTGCGCAACACGATCAGCAAAAAGACCGGCGGCATTGATCACATGCCCGGCAGATACTCGGCCACCATGCGCGGTCTGAACCCAATCAGGGCCAGCACCGACTACTTCAGCACCCATCTCGATGACACCACCGCGCGATCGGACCCGCGCAGCGAGAGCTTCCACCACCGCAGCTGGATCAGCCACCGCAGTGTTCGGTGACCACAACGCATGACCATACGTACGCGCGAGTGGTTCGAGTTCGACCAGATCGCTTTCATTAATCAGTGAAAGTTCAACGCCGTTGGCTTGCCCGCGCGAATACAACTCGAGCAAGGCGGGCAACTGCTCCGGTGAGGTGGTCACCACCACTTTGCCTGTCTCGCGGATCTGCACGCCACTTTCATGACAAAACTCGCGCAGTAATGCATTTCCCTGCCGGGTGAGCCGGGCCTTCAGCGAATCTGGCGCGTAGTAGAAACCGGCGTGCAGCACTCCGCTATTGCGGCCCGAGGCATGCGCAGCCAGGCGAGTTTCCTTGTCATACACAACCACCGAGTCTGCGGGCCGGGCAGCTAACCAAGCATCAGCCAAGGCAAGGCCGACGATCCCACCGCCAATAACTACAAGATCAACGGCAGACCCATTCGCGTGAACCCCGGCCGAACCCATATGGCGAGGATAGGCTGCGTGACTGTGAGCGGCACCAGAACCGTGGCCCCCGTCGACTGTGGCGAATCGTCATGACCGATGGCGCGTTGGGTCTTGATGGGCTACTCGATTGGAACCAAGCCAGGTTCGTGGCGCGCACGGCTGGGCGAGCGTTGGCCGAGCGAAATGCCAGGCTTGATGAATCTGCAGGAGCGCACCTCGCACAGCCTTTGCTGACCGTGCATGACGATCCCGCCACTGATTCATCTGCGCTCGATGGTTACGCGGTCTGCGGTGAGGGACCGTGGCAACTCGTTGAACTAGCTGAAGGTGTGGCGCTGTCACCGCATTGCTGCAGCAAGGTTCTCGCTGGTATGCCGATCCCTTTACATACCGATTCGGTGATCCACCATCACCATGCTGTCGTCGAAACACGCAGCGGTGGAGCGACGATCATTACCGCGCGCGATGAACTCACCGGTGTACCCGATGAAAGTGCGCGCCCTACCTTCGGACACGGAATCGTGCGGCAAGGCGAACGAGCCCACGGCGGCAGCCAACTCATCACTGCCGGAGCGCGCATCACGCCCGCAGTGTTGGCCCTCGCCGCAAGCACCGGCCACGACTCGCTCACCGTGATCCCGCCGCCGCGTGTGGGCACGTTGATTCTTGGCGCCGAGCTTCTTGATCGTGGTCTGCCACGCTTCGGGCGCCCGCGCGATGCCCTCGGTCACACGATCCCTGCATTTATTGGGGAATTAGGTGCGCGGGGGTTCCCGCCCACGCGGGCACCGGATTCACCTCACCTTCTCCTTGACGAGATCAACGACGCGAACGTCGACATTCTCATCACCACAGGCTCAACAGCGCCCGGGCCCAACAGTCACTTGCGCCAGGTGCTCCGCGATCTCGGTGCGCACTGGCTCGTGGACGGTGTGATGGTCCAGCCTGGGGCGCCCATGTTGATGGCCCGGTTGCCTGATGATCGCCTGCTGATTGGTTTGCCCGGTGACCCGATCGGTGCGTTATGTGCCCTCATGACGCTGGCAACGCCTCTCATCATGGCGATGCGCCAGGACCCCACTCCGCCGGCGCGCACAATCCCCCTCGCTGACGATGCTCCTGCCGCCGAGTTCGCTGAAGACACCGCGATTCATCCCGTTCGGATCGACGATGGCGCTGCGGTTCTACTGGCCCCTGACCTGCACGGCTGGGCGATGGCCCACTCCTACGTGGTGGCACCTCCTGGCACGGGTGTGCGCGGAGACACACTCCTAGTGCTGGACCATCTCGGGCGCTGACCGACTACCCTGCAAAGCGGCGCACGGAAAGGAGACTTGTGGCTGCCAAGAAGAAACCTGCTGACTTTCTGACTCTCAACGACGAGTCAGATGGCAAGCGCAATCTTCAGTTCGCGCGGCACAAGTTCAGCCCGATCCGTAATCTCGGCGTTCGGATCGCGATCGCTTTGGGTGTTCTGGTGTTCACCGCGTTTCTCGTCTACTTCGAGCGTGATTGCTATGCAGACCGCGGCCAGGTCGGCACGCTTACTTTGCTCGATGCGTTCTACTACTCGACGGTTTCACTCTCTACCACCGGTTACGGCGACATCGTTCCGGTCTGCGAGTCCTCACGCCTGGTCAACGTGCTTGTCATTACGCCGTTGCGTTTTCTGTTCTTGATTGTCCTGATCGGTACCACCATCGAGGTGCTCACCCAGCGCACCCGCCAAGAGTGGCGCTCGAGCAAATGGAGGAAGAAAGTGCAAGATCACACCATCGTCATTGGTTACGGCGTCAAGGGCCGTGCCGCTGCTCGCGCCCTGCTTGACTCAGGTACATCGGGTAACTCCATCGTCGTCATTGCCCCTGATCGTGAATCTGTTGACATGGCAACCCGCGATGGCCTCGTCGGAATTGTTGGCGATGCGCGCAGCGAAGAAATTCTCAAAGACGCCGCGATCGAGAAGGCCGGGCGGATCGTCGTCGCAACAGATGAGGACGACACTGCCGTGCTGGTCACGCTCACCGCGCGTCGGCTCACCAAGCCGGGCTGTCAGATCGTTGCTGCGGTGCGCGAATCCCAGAACGCCGAGGTGTTGCGCCAATCGGGTGCGAACAGTGTCATCCTCACCGCTGAATCTGCTGGCCGACTCATGGGTCTTTCCCTGATCAGCCCCACTGCCGGTGAAATCATGGAAGATCTGCTGGACTCTGCGCGCGGACTCGAAGTGACCGAGCGCGACATCACCCGCGAGGAACTCGGCCTATCCACGCAAGATCTTGATGCGCGCGGGCAACTCGTGCTCGCCGTCATCCGCGATGGCATTCCGCATCGCTTTGACCAGGGCGACATTCGTTCCCTAGAACGAGGCGACCGGATTGTTGTGATCCAACATAAGGAAGAGGACTAACCGATGTATGCAATCGTCCAATCCCGCGATGGCGGCCCCGAAGTCCTCGAGTGGCAGAAAGTCCCCGACCCCACACCCAGACCAGGTGAAGTAATCATCGAGGTCGCCGCCTCCGCCGTTAACCGTGCTGATCTGTTGCAGCGCGAAGGCAACTACCCACCGCCCCCCGGATCCTCAGACATCCTCGGCCTCGAGTGCTCCGGCGCGATCGCCGCCGTTGGCGCCGCCCTCACCCTTGATCGCATCGGCGAGAAAGTCACGGCCCTTCTTGCCGGCGGCGGTTACGCCACCAAGGTTGCCGTTCCTGTGGGCCAACTCATGTCTGTTCCCGAAGGCGTTTCACTCATCGATGCCGCCGGCCTTCCCGAGGCCGCCTGCACCGTCTGGGTAAACCTGTCCAAGGTCGCGCGCATCAAAGAGGGTGAAACCCTGTTGATCCACGGCGGCGGTTCTGGCATCGGCACCATGGCGATTCAGATTGCTCGCGCGCTGGGTGTTCGCGTTGCCGTTACCGCTGGTTCCCAAGCAAAGCTCAACGCGTGCTCTGCACTCGGTGCGGAGATCTTGATTAACTACAACGACGAAGACTTCGTGGAAGCCATCAAGGACCAGACAGCGGGCCGCGGCGCCGACGTAATCCTGGACAACATGGGCGCCTCCTACTTGATGCGCAACGTCGACGCTCTCAATCGCAACGGACGCATCGTGACCATCGGCATGCAAGGTGGCACCAAGGCCGAGTTTGATATTGCGACGCTGCTGCGCAAGAACGGCACGTTCGCAGCCACCAGCATGCGGGCTCGCCCAGACACCGAGAAGGCCGCTATCTGCCGCGAGGTGGAGAAGGTGGTGTGGCCGTGGATCGAATCCGGTGTGGTTAAGCCGGTCATCGATCGGGTGATGCCGATGCAGGATGCAGCTGATGCGCATCGCCTACTGCAAGATGGTCCGGTCACCGGCAAGATCGTGCTGCAGGCGCCCTAACCCCTAACCCGCCCCCACACCCTTGCGATTTCGCCCGTTTCCCGGGTGAATTCACCATTTCCAGCCCGATTCCGGGCAGTTCTGGCGATTTCACCCGGGTGCTTTAGACGCTGAGTGCTCGCGCGGATGTGCCGATTGATACGAGCTTGCGTACTTTCGGTGTTCCTGCGGCGCGTTCATCTGCCAAATCTCTTGCAGTTTGCATTGCTAGCCACACACGCGCAGTTCCGACCCCAGCGGCTTCTAGGCGAAGCGCAAGATTCGGTGAGATTCGGGCATGCTCATGGATGACACGGCTGAGCGTTACCCGTGAGATTCCGAGTCGCTCGGCAGCCTCACCAACGGACATTCCGAGTTCAGCAAGAACATCCTCGCGAAGTATTGCTCCCGGATGTACAGGATTCTTCATGTCACTCACACTCCCTAGTGGTAGTCCTGGTAGTCGACAAGTTCCACGTCGCTTTCGATGAATCGAAATGTGACTCGCCAGTTCCCGTTCACCCAAATCGACCAGTGATCATTCAGTTTTCCTGACAGCGAGTGCAAACGAAATCCAGGTATTTCAAGATCACCTGGGTTGTTGGCAGCGTCGAGAGCAGTCAGGATTCGACGAAGCTTGGCCGCTTGATCAGCTTGAACTCCTCGGATTGAGTCTTTTTCATACAAAGCCCGCAAGCCTTTGTGACGAAAGCCCACAATCATGTTGCCACTGTATCGTGTATCGATACGCGATACAAGCATTCAGGGGACTAAACCGGGAATCAAGAACCGACCGGGTGAAATCGCCATTCGGAGGCCTTCAAACACCCCACTTTGGTGAATTGACCCGGGACCCGGGTGAAATCGCCGGGGGGTGGCGCTACGCGGTGTGCAGTGCTGCGATCCGCTTGAGCAGGTACGGCGAGTGGAAGCCCATGTACTTTGCCTGCAGCACCGGATCCCGCCAGTCCGCACCAGTGACGACCCCGCGGCAGCCCGGCATTGTGCACAGGCAACTGAACTCGTCGTAGTCGGAGGCATCACACATCGCGTAGTCGAAGGTGAGTTCTTCACCTGGTTCGATGTCACGCATCGCGATCAGCATGGACGATCCGGCCATTCCGCAGTTCGGGTCGCATGCATGGTTGAGCATGTCGCCCGGCTCGGGAGTGTCTGAAGAAACGAGATACAGGTCTTCATCTACTTGGATCGATCGTGATTGGCGGTCGTGGTTCATGCCGGACAGGACCTCGCGGGTCACCACCCAACCACCGAAAGCCGCGACTGTCTCACCCTTGCGAATGGGTTCAATGACAAAGGAGCCCCAACCCTTATCCCCGGCGGGGCGCGCCTGCGCCTTGGGGGTGAGCCAGTTGTAGTCCAATCAAACCGCCTTTCACGCCCCGGCACTTCCGCCCCGGGGAATCGAGCAAAGTCCGCAAAGTGTGCCACACGAACCCCACTAGGCAACAGCCCCCTCCCTTTTTCCTCGAGTCCCAGCAGAATCAGTGGGATACTGGGGCTATGTCTGAGGATTAAAACGACGAGATCAAGGAGGCTGTCCAGTCTGTGGTTGTCCTAGATGAAGATAGATCTGGAGACCGCAATCTCGGCCATTACCTCTAAATGTTGAGGCGACTAAACTTCAGTGGTGATTGATCCCGCCATCTTGCGCACCGACCCTGACCGCATTCGCGAGTCCCAACGTCGCCGCGGCGAGGATGTGAGCATCGTTGATTCCCTGATCGCCGCTGATCAGAGGATGCGTACCGCTCGGCAGAGCTTTGACGAACTACGTAACCAGCAGAAGTTGATCGGCAAGGACATCGGTCCGTTGCAGGGCCAACTCAAGAAGGCCGACGACGCTGCCAAGCCAGAGCTGCAGGCGCAACTCGATGGGCTGATGGCCAAGGCGCAGACGCTGGCTGAGGAAACAAAGGCCGCTGAACTTGCCAGCGCCGATGCTGCTGCCGAGGCTGAAGGTCTCTGGCTACAAATTTCGAATCTGGTCAACCTGGATTCACCTGTTGGTGGTGAAGCCGACTTCACGATCATCGAGCATGTGGGTGTGCCACGCGATTTCGCAGCCGAAGGTTTCGTACCGAAGGATCACCTGGAAATCGGTGAAGCACTCTCCGCAATCGATGTTGAGCGTGGCGCGAAAGTTTCCGGTTCGCGTTTTTACTACTTGACCGGGCCGGGCGCTGAACTTGAGTTTGCATTGTTGAACCTTGCGATGGATCACGCGCGCCAGCACGGTCTCATCCCGATGATCACGCCGGCGCTGGTGCTGCCCACCGCGATGGAGGGCACCGGATTCCTTGGCCAGGCCGCGGAGAACGTGTATCGCGTTGAGTCCGACGATTTGTACCTGGTGGGCACCAGCGAAGTTCCACTCGCCGCTTTCCATTCAGATGAAATCATCGACGCAGCTGATTTACCGAAGAGATACGCCGGCTGGTCGAGTTGCTTCCGCCGCGAGGCCGGCTCATACGGCAAAGACACCCGCGGGATCATCCGGGTTCACCAGTTCGACAAAGTCGAGATGTTTGTGTTCTGCGATCCGGCGAACGCCGAGGCCGAGCACGCAAACATGGTTGCGTGGGAGAAGGAGTTCCTGGATGCTCTCGAACTTCCTTACCGGGTGATCGACGTTGCTACTGGCGATCTGGGCTCGAGCGCGTCACGCAAGTTCGACATCGAGGCGTGGATTCCTACCCAAGATGCTTACCGCGAAGTGACAAGTACTTCCAACACCAACGAGTTCCAAGCCCGCAGGTTGCGCATCCGCATGCGCGATGGTGAGACCACCAAGCCGCTAGCAACCCTGAATGGCACGTTGTGCGCGATGCCTCGGGTCATCGTCGCAATTCTTGAAAATCATCAACAGGCTGACGGCAGCGTCACGATTCCCGCCGCCCTTCGCCCCTACATGCAAGGACGCACGCAACTCTCATGACCGAACTCCCGCACGCACTTCACGGCCCCAAACACAACGGCACGCTGCCGATCGACTGGACGCCGCAACTCATCGCCCTCGATATCGACGACACCCTCACCCATCACATGGGCACCGTCGATGAGCGCGTGATGCGCTCGATCGAGCGCGTGCAAGAAGCCGGTATCAAAGTTGCCCTCGCAACTGGGCGTTCCTTCAGCACCACCTATCCGGTTGCGCGCTCTGCTGGTATCGACGATCTGGTGGTGTGTAGCAACGGCGCGATTCTGGCCAGCGTGGAAACCGTCAAAATTATCGAAGCGGTCACCTTCGATCCCAGTCCGTTGATCGCGCCACTGCTCGAGATGATTCCCGACGCGATCTTTGCCGTGGAAGACATCCACGGTGAGTTCACCACCACGCATCTTTTTGATACCGGTGCACTGGGTCTTTCCATTCGCGAGGCGGAACTCTCTGAAATGACTAACGATCCGTGCGTGCGCCTGGTTGTGCGCAGCCACGATCACGCCGAGCGCGGCTTCCGGGAAGTTGCCGACCACCTCGGCTTCCACTCCGTCATCTTCGGGATCGCCGAGGTCGCCTGGATGGACATCGGCCCCAAGGGTGTGAACAAATCGACGATGCTGACCGAGCTGTGCGCCAGGCGCGATGTTGATCCCGCGCGCGTGATCGCCATTGGTGATTCGTGGAACGACACAGACATGCTCAACTGGGCCGGTCTTGGCGTTGCGATGGATTCCGCGCCTGATGGCGTGAAAGCTTTCGCGAACCTCACCACGCAGGGAATCCCTGGTGAGGGAGTGGCCGACGTTCTGGATGCCATCGCAATCTGATCCCTATCCACGGGTGCAACATCCTTGTAGATTGGCCCTATGGATGAACTTTCCCAACCCCGCATGACGAGCACGGCCCTTCTTGAGCGGTGGCGGAATGTCCCCGCAATCGACGGCGATGCTCTTCGAGACGACATTTCTCAGGTTCTGGATGTGGATCTGTGACCTCAGAAGAGAGTTCGTTTCGCGAACAGATGGAGATAGCCAAACGCCAGATGCGAGAGGCTTCACCTGAAGTTATGCGTGAGTACCTTGCAGAGGTTGCACTTTTTGACGGCACGCTGGCAGATGGGCTTGAGGAGTTTCCGTGGCAGGAGTGAATCAACTCACCAGAAAATCCTGATCACTCAGGTGAGATGCCCTGCGCCACCGCATCAGCAATCGCCTCACGCCAATCGCGCATAGGCGCAAGCCCAGCTTTCTCCCACGCACCGTGCGAGAGCACTGAATACGCGGGCCGCGGCGCCGGCCGGATGAACTCCTCCGAGGTAACAGCGATCACCCGATCAGGGTCAGCACCGATGAGCCGGAAAATCTCTTGGGTGAAACCGTGCCAGGAAACCGAACCAGAGTTAGTTGCGTGAAAGATGCCGGACGGCGGGTGCGCGTCGATGAGCAGCATGATCTGCATCGCAAGATCAGCTGCGAAAGTTGGCTGGCCAAACTGGTCATCAACCACGCGCACAGTTTCGTGTTCTTTCTCCAGCCGCATCATCGTCTTCACAAAGTTCGAGCCGTTCATTCCGTATAGCCACGCGGTGCGCACGATGTAGTAGCGGCCCTTGAGCTCATCGCGCATCGCGATCTCACCCTCGAGCTTGGTGCGGCCGTAGGCAGATCGTGGGTTTGGTGCTGATTCCTCGCGGTAGGGAAGGGTCGCATCTCCGGAGAACACGTAGTCGGTGGAGATTTGCACCATCCATGCATCGCTCGCGGCGCACGCACGGGCCAAAACTTCAGCACCCACACCATTCACCAGGTGTGCGCCTTCTTCGTTTTCTTCCGCTGCATCAACAGCCGTCCACGCTGCGCAGTTGATCACCACCTCAGGTGCAGCCACCTCGAATGCGGCAGCAACAGATGCCGGATCGGTGATGTCGATCTCTGGTAGATCAAACCCAAAAACGTCGTCGCCGCGGGCGGTGTAACGGGCAACGAGTTCAGAACCAAGCTGACCGTTGCTGCCGGTGATGAGTACGCGCATGAAAGTAAGGGGCCCCGACTACTTGATCGCAGCTTTAGACTTCAGCGGACGCCACCAGTCCTCGTTATCCCGGTACCAGGCAACAGTCTCTGCCAGACCATCAGTGAACGTATGTTGGGGTGAGTAACCCAGTGCCCTGATCCGGGAATCATCCACCGAGTAGCGGCGATCGTGACCCTTGCGATCCTCGACCGGCTGCACCATCGACCAGTCAACGTCCATGGCTTCAAGAACCCGCTCGGTCAGCTCTTTGTTGTTCAGTTCGAGGCCACCGCCGATGTTGTAGCTCTGACCCGGTTCGCCCTTCTCAATCACGATCGCGATGCCGCGGCAGTGATCATCGACGTGCAGCCAGTCGCGCACATTCAGGCCATCGCCATACAAAGGCACCTTGTTCCCGTCGATCAGGTTTGTCACAAAAAGCGGGATGACCTTCTCCGGGAATTGGAACGGGCCGTAGTTGTTCGAGCAGCGGGTTGAGGAAACGTTCAAGCCGTAGGTGACGTTATAGGCGCGCACCAACATCTCTGCTGCTGCTTTGGCTGCTGAGTAGGGAGAGTTCGGCAGCAGCGGCTCGGACTCGTTCCACGAACCTTCATCGATCGATCCGTAGACCTCGTCGGTGCCGATGTGAACCGTGCGCGGTATTCCGTGGCGAAGGCAGGCGTCGAGAATTGTTTGGGTGCCCACAACGTTGGTGATGATGAAATCCTGCGGGCCGTGGATCGAGCGGTCCACGTGTGTCTCCGCTGCAAAGTTGACCACCACATCGTGGCCTGGCAGCACCTGATCGAGCAGGTCGCCGTCACAGATGTCGCCTTGCACAAAAGTGAACCGTGGATCATCGGAGACAGAGGCGAGGTTGTCGAGGTTGCCCGCGTAGGTGAGCTTGTCGTAGACGGTCACACCCGTCACGGGCTGGCCGTAGGTGCCCGCCAGGAGCTCACGGACAAAATGGGATCCGATGAACCCGGCAGCACCGGTAATGAAAAAACGCATTTAGCCGTTCTCCTTTGCGGTATCGCCCTTAAGTCGATCGATCCACTCTTGCGCCTCGGCGAAGTCAGCGTCAGTGACCCCAGCACGCAGCACCGGCTCCTTGCCATCGTGGCGTGCGTAGGAACCGAGGTAGCGCACGTCGAGGCACACGCGATGCAGGCCCATCAACGCCTCGGACACGCGTGCATCGGCAACGTGTCCTTCTACGTCAACACTGAAGTAGTAGTCACCGAGGGCTTTGCGGGTGGGCCGCGATTCGATGCGGGTCATGTTTACCCCGCGCACCGCGAACTCGTTGAGGATCGCGAGCAGTGCACCGGGCTGATCCTGGTGAATAAACAGGGAGAGCGTGGTTTTATCCGCACCGGTGGGTGCTGGAATGCGCCCGGGCAGTTCCACCACAACAAAGCGGGTGGTGGCATCGGAGGTGTCGGCGATCTCGTCAGCGAGCACGTTGAGCCCATAGATGTCTGCGGCGATGCGTTGCGCGATAGCCGCATCGAAGTTGGCGGTGCCATCAGCGAGTGCTGCAGCGGCAGCTGCGGTTGACATTGAAGGGATGAGTGCAACCCCTGGCAGGTTGGCATCGGTCCAAGCGCGCACCTGCGCTTGGGCGTGCGGATGGGTGGCGACCTTGGTGATCGCGAAGAGTTCAACTCCCGGGCGGGCCATCAGCGCGAACTGCACCGGCAACACAACCTCATCGGTGATCACCAAGCGTTTGCCGCTGGCAAGTTCATCGAGGGTGACCGAAACAGATCCTTCAACAGAGTTCTCGATCGGCACGAGTGCAGCCTGAACCGACTCCCCGCGCACAGCATCGAGTGCTGCCTGCACGGAGACGGCAGGCACCAAGGAAGGATCGTCGGCGGCAAGTGAAGCAATCTCAGGAAGCGTGCGAAGAGCAGCTTCGGCGAAGGAACCGCGCGGGCCGAGGTAGGCGATGCTGCGTGCACCCATCAGGACTCCCCTCCTCGCGCGGTCTTGACCGCCTGTTGCTCCTCTGGTGAGAGATCGATATCGCTCACCCCAGCGCTCAAGCCTTTCAGATATGTGCGGGTTTCGGCGCGTCCGTGGATGCTCGTGATCACGAGTCCGTCGCCATTGTCATCGAGCACGGCAGCCGAGAAGGAATAACGGCCACCCATATCCCCAAAAGCGTCGTAGCGAAGCACCGAAACGTGCCGGAGAGCCAGGGTGAGATCCGCGCGGGTCTGCCTCTGGTCCATATCGAGCCGGGCGAAAGCGTCGGAGAGATCGGCCATGTCCTCGCGCGTGCGCGCAACAGCGTCGATGTAGTTTTCTCGGCCTTCAGCAACCTCAAGCAGCGCGTAGGAACGTTGCATCCGGGCGAGTTTGGCTAGGGCAACGGCTGCCAGAACCACCCCAACGACGCCCACCGCGAGGCCAACGAGGGCCACGATCACGGCTGATTGGGCATCCAAGTTCACCCTCGGAAGCCTAGTCACCATGGGCCGGGCAGCCCCTCGCCCATCGCATGGGAGCATTTGCTCATGGTGGACTTCGGCAGCCTCGATATCGATCTTGTGCCGCGAAGCCTTGCTCTGTTGCTGGGGTTGTTCCTTTTCATTCTCACCACCACCAGCCTGCTGCGCACCGTGGTGATGCCTCGCAACCTCGAATCCAGCGTGAACGATCTCGTCACCTTCAGTGTGATCGCACCGCTTCGCGCTATTGCTCGCACTCGAAGCACCTTCATGGGCAGTGATTCGGTTCTTGCCTGGATGGGCCCGCTCGTCATTGTTGTTCAGCTCATTGTGTGGCTCCTGCTCTTCTTTGTTTCATATGGCCTGTGGATCTACGGCATCGGCGGCGGTGGCGATTTAGGAGCGGCTTTGCGCCAATCCGGGTCCAGCCTGTTCACTCTCGGCTTTGCCCAGAGCCCAGGTTCCGAGATCACAATGATCGACTTCTTCGCCGCAGCGACCGGGCCGATCGTGATCGCTTTACTCATTGGTTTTCTGCCAACGATCTACTCGTCCTATATTCAGCGTGAGAAAGACGTAGCGATGCTTGGCATCGCTGGTGGAGATCCGGCATGGGGCCCAGAATTGATTTCGCGGATCTACCTCACAAAGCAACCCGATTCATTGGAACGGACATTCTTTGAGTGGCGCTCGTGGGCAACACATGTGCGTCTCACCCATGTCACATATCCGGTATTGCTATTGATGCGATCAGGAAATCCCAATCGCAGTTGGGTTATCTCCCTGCTCGCGGTTCTCGATGCAGCTTCTCTTCAACTCGCTCTGACCAAAACTCTGCCGCGCCATAACGCAGTCTCGATTCTGCTGCACGGGTCCCAGGCACTTGAGGTCATCTTCGTTATGACGCAGCGACGCACCCAATTCCGTCGCCGAATTCCTTTTGTTGGCCGGCTCTTTCCCCACACTCGCGTCACCGATGGCCACACCACGAAAGCGCCAGGAATCGAACCGGGTGAAATAGCAGTGGAGATGGCGGCAGCGATTGATGCCGTTACCGGTCTACCAACGGAGGCCGTGGATAGCCTTCGCACCGGTGAGGCTGCGCCGATTTCTTTGACCCGGGATGAATTTGATCATGGGGTTGAGGTGCTGAGGAAATCTGGATACCCGATCGAAAATGATCTTGATGAAGCCTGGGAGCAGTTCGCAACGGCCCGAGCGCGCTATGAATTCACCGCGTACAACCTCGCCCGCAGGCTCGAGGTAATTCCGAGTCCGTGGGGCGGCCCACGCACGCATGTCTTCCCGGTTACTTGGCCCACTCTCGCAACAGACTTTTTGAAGAACGACGACGCATGATCGATCCTGGCCTCAGCGCCACAGTTTTCGCACTTATTTTGCCGGCCGAACTGCCCGATAAAACTTTCATCGCAACTCTGGTTCTGGCCACACGCTTTTCCAGATGGCAGGTGTGGCTTGGTGTTGCGGCAGCCTTTGCCGTGCAAACCACGATTGCCGTAACTGCAGGCGGGCTAATCTCCCTGGCTCCCGAGCGCTTGGTGCTCGGCATCACGTTCATCCTTTTCGCGATCGGTGCGTTCATCATGACCAAGGGTGGTCTGCAAAGTAGGGCGTCATTCTTAGCCAAGGAGAAGGAAGAAGAGGAAGAGGTTCAGAGCAACGCGACTCTGGTGGAGGCTCCTCGCCAGGCAACGTTCGCCAAAGTTTTTGCTACGAGCTTTCTCATTCTCTTCGCCGCTGAGTGGGGCGACCTCTCACAGATTCTCACCGCCGGTATGGCTGCACGCACCGGTGAGCCAGTCAGTGTGTTTGTTGGCACTTGGCTTGCACTGATCACTGTCGCTGCAGTCGCAGTACTGCTCGGCAAGTGGTTGGAAACACGGGTTCCGATCTGGCGGATCAGGTTGATTTCCGCCGTGGTGTTGACCGGGTTAGCCGTGTGGACGGTGCTGGAGTTTGTGCAGGCGTGAGTAAAACCAACTACCGCAGCGTGACCTGACGGTTCGTCAATCCTGCGCGAGCTCGGCGTTCTGCATCGGTCATGGGGGTGGTCACGGCCAATGCTTCAGCCAACCGCTCACCAAAAGCCGCAGCCGGTTCTTCGAGCGCAGCAGCACCAAAGCCGAGCGGTAAATCCCACACTGGAACAACGAGACCTTGCGCGCGGAACATTCCGACTAGGCGAGTGTCTGTGCCAAGGCTTGAGGCCGAGGCCGCATGCAAACGAGCGAGCGCGGTAACGAGTGCGTCCTCTTCGAACGGCATGATCCACCGCAGGTGCTCTTTCTCCCCCATCTGGGTCCAGTAAGCAGCCTGGACAGAAGACAACTTTGACGTGGGGTGCGCGTAATCCTTTGCGCGATCCAGAGATGCCTTCACATCGGGTGCTAGTTCGGCTTCGGAATCTTCAATCCAAAAAGCAAAGTCATCAAACACTGAGATGGTGAGCGCATCTTCCGTATCAACAACGTCTTGCAGTCGCGGGGAGTCGGCGCCCATCCGGCCGATGGATACCGGTTGGCCGGGCTCGGCCTCGAGGGCTGCGAGCAGCGCGCCGGCAACATCGCGCGATGCATCAGCCGAACCCACGTTGACCTGCAGGCCGAGCAGCACGCTGCCGTCGGTGCGCACGAGCGCCGGGTAGGCCAATGGCAGGACGGTGGCCAGAGTCACCGTGCGGCCGGCGTGCTGGGCGGCGATGCCGTTCGCAGAAATCGTGAGTGAGGTGGTGGCAGAGGGAACGAGCTCGCGCATCGCGACGATGTCGCATTCGGAGGCAAACCCTTCGAAGGGGCGGGAGGTGAGAGCCGTGGGGCGAGATGCCTCTTTGCCGTGGCAGGCCTTGTAGCGCCGGCCCGAACCGCAGGGGCAGGGCTCGCGCATGCTGACCACGGCAACATCACCGGTGGTCAGGGCTGCTTCGGTGGCTACTGGACGCTTGCTCTTCTTTCCCATGGGGTGAGAACTTACCGAGCGGTGATGCGCGCCTTCACCGCGCCCGGCCGGTTGGTGATGATCGCATCCACCCCGAGCTCGAGGCATAGGTCAACGTCGTCGTTCTCATCAACGGTCCAGACGTGCACTTCGTGGCCGCGCTCGTGCACGCGTCGAACAATTTCCGGGTGCGAGCGAAGGACCTCAATCGATGGACCGAGCACCGACGTGCCCTTGGGCAGCGATCCGGATTTGACCCACGGCCAGAGCCGATCCACCAAGTAGACCGAGGGAACTTCGGGTAAGAGTTTCGGAATGCGTCGAACAGCAAAGTAACTGAATGACATCACGCGCACGCGCATCGCAAGCTGGGACGCTGTTCCCTGCACTTCTGAATCCCGCGCGGGCTCACCGAGCCCAAACTTGCGCAACGTTGCCGCGAGCTCCCGCTCCACATATCCCCGATACCGCGTGGGGTGTTTGGTCTCGATCGAGAATTGCACGGTCGATGAAACTGCGGTGAGATCGGACAGGAATCGATCGAGGGTGAGTACGCGCGCGCGATATTCATGGCCCTTCGGATCTTCAAAGTCCATCCACCGGGATGCTCCACCGCTGAAATCGCGTTGCATCAACTCATCGAGGTGCAGCGCAGACACATACCCCGATCCATCACTCGTGCGATCGATGCGCCGATCGTGCACCAGCACCAGGTTGCCATCGGCGGTGAGCCGCACATCGCACTCCACCGCATCGGCCCCGTCGCTGATTGCCCGCAGGTAGGCCGCCATCGAGTGTTCGGGTTCCACCGAACTCGCGCCGCGGTGCGCCACCACCAACGGGGGATCCCCGTGCCGGCGGATTGAATCGATCACCGGCTCAGCATGGCAGAGAAAAGTTGACGAGAAGAGTTCCCTTCCCCATCCCATGGCATGATCACGGCGTGCCCCAAAACCTCGACGTGATCCTCTTTGACCTTGATGGCACGCTGACTGATGCAGCCCCGGGAATCATCAACTGCATCACCTACGCACTTGATGGGTTCGGGATCGAACATCCCGACGCTGCCACGATGCGCACTTTCCTCGGCCCGCCGCTCGCGGTTACGTTCGCTGAACACTTCGGTATGGGTGATGAGCAGATTCGCGTCGCGATCGATAAATACCGCGAGCGATATCACGACGTTGGCTTGTTTGAGAACGAGGTCTACGACGGAATCCCAGAGCTTCTCGCCCTGCTCACAGCGCAGGGAACCACCTTGGCGGTAGCGACGAGTAAGCCCACCTATTCAGCAACGCGAATCCTCGAGCATTACCAGCTCGCCAATTACTTCACGTTTATCGGTGGCGCCGAACTCGATGGCAGCCGTGATTCGAAATCGCTCGTGATCGAGCATGCACTCGCGATGACCAACTCGGATCCGAGCACTCAGTCGATGCGCATGGTCGGGGATCGTCGCCACGATGTGGCCGGGGCCCGCGAACACGGCATCGACACGATCGGGGTGCTGTGGGGTTACGGCGATGAAGCTGAACTCACCACAGCCGGTGCGATTGCACTAGCCCGGAATCCTGCAGAACTCGCGGACCTACTGAACAGTTGAGCTACTGAACGGCTGAGAACATCACGGGCGCCATGGAGCGCTCGTAGGCCTCGATCACCGAGGCCGGGATGCGACCGCGGGTGGGGCAGTCCACGTTATTGGCCGATGCCCACACGCGAATGGTGGAACTCGGTGAGGGCAGCACCTGTGCTTTGCGCACTGGGGTGCCGCGCTTGATCGAGCGGGGTGCAGCCAGGCCAGCCGAGCGAGAGGAACTGCGAGGTGAAGAACTGCGGGGCGATGCCACGCGAGCAACTTCTAGGAACTCACGGATGCTGTTCTTGAGCCGCTGCATTGATTCATCAGTCAAATCGATTTCATAATCGACCCCGTCAATGGTGAGTGAACGGGTTTCGGCATTACTTTCACCGGTGACATCGTCGATTACCACAATTTGTTTTGCCACGAGCTATCACCAGGAATTCCTATTTACATTCCACGCACCCTGCGCGAAACACATTTGCATTTACATTCGCCCCCGCGTTAATACTTAATGCACTTTATCAACAATGTGGATGATTCAACAAGTCGTCAATAGAAATAGGTAAATAACCCAGCAATTTTTTAGTCAAGAATTACGCCGGGATTAAAGAGCCCCTGCGGATCTAATGCACTTTTAATTGCCCGCATCGCTGCAATTTCAGCGGGACTCCTACTTAAATTCAGCAATTCCGCTTTTGCTCTGCCTACTCCGTGCTCTGCTGATATTGAACCTGAGTATGCGCTCACACATTCCAGAACAGCTATATCAACAGCCATATCATCGGCATCGGGTCCATAAATCTCCACATGGATATTCCCATCGCCCAAGTGGCCGAATACCCCGAACTCTCGAACATCAGCAAATTCCGCAACAACGTTGTTCAATTCAGCACAGCATGCGGCCAGGGATTCGAGGGGAACGGATACGTCGAGTTTGTGGATCACTCCCAAGGAACTGAACGCCTCTGACTGCCGCTCCCGGTATTGCCAGAGCCGCTCCTGCTCGCCCGACTCAAGGCCCACTACGGCGTCGGCGTCGATGGAAATGGCAAGCCCATCACCCGTGCCCCCATCAATTACTTCGAGCAACACCACCAAAGGCCAGTGCGCGGCCAATGGCCACGGCAGGTCAGCCACCTGCTGGACCAGCCGCATGCCGCAGGCATCAATCACCTCGGCCGCGCGCAGGTGATAGCCCGGAGTAGCACCTGAGTGGATCAAGGCAACAGCTGACTCGTAGGAGTCTACGCCGATCAACGCAACGGTGGTGCGCCCAACTGGTCGGTGCAACCGCACGCGCACCGCGGTGATCACCCCGAGCGTTCCTTCTGAGCCGCAGAGCAGCCCGGTGAGGTCGTAGCCCGTGTTGTCTTTATCGAGCCCGGCTAGGTGCGAGATCACGCTGCCATCGGCGAGCACCGCTTCGATCCCGGTTACTTGCGCGCGGGTCATGCCGTGGGAGATCACGTGAATGCCGCCGGCATTTGTGGCAACCGTGCCGCCGATCGTTGCCGAGTCTCGCGCCGCGAGGTCTACTCCGTATTCCCAGCCGGCCGCGCGTGCGTGCCTGTGCACATCTCCTAGTAACGCTCCAGCGCCCGCGGTTACCTGCCCGGAGAGTTCATCCACTGGTGCTAACGTGTTCAAGCGACGTAGGGAAATGATCACCGGTGGGGTTCCCGTCGCTGCCGGCACCGATCCACCCACTAATCCGGTGTTGCCGCCTTGGGCAAGCATCGGCACGCAAAATTCGGCGCAGATTCCCACCAGGCTTGCAACTTCTGCGGTGTTCGCCGGGCGCACCACAGCAACTGCGGGCCCAGAGAACCTGCGCGACCAATCAGTGGTGTAGCCCTCCATGTCAGCACCAGATGTGATGACGTGCTCGCTTCCCACGGCGGCTTTCAGCGCGGCGATCAATACGGCATCGGGATTGGTGGTGCTCACGGGTCTATCCTGCTCCTATGAGCCTTGGTCGTCGCCTGATCGCCTTCACAGGTGCCATGGTCATGGCCGGCGCCAGCACTTTCGCCGCCTCGATCCCTGCGCAGGCCTACACCACGATCCCCGCGACAGGCATTTTCACCTTCACAACCGCTCCGGGCATCATGCCGGCGTGGTCGAGTGCTGACATCGCGCTCGTGGGCATTTCCCCGGGTGGGGTCACCACCACAACGTATGACACCAGTGCCACCGTCACACTTCCGGTTCAAGCGAAGACTTTCACCGCTAATGCAACGGCCGGCGGCTTCCGGTTCCTGAACACCCGAACCAATCAGAGTGTGCGTTGCCAGGTGCCGACCATTGACACTCGGGCGCGCGTGGTTGATTGCGTTCTCGCCGATGGCAGCAATGCAGAAATTTTTGTCATCACCGAGATTCGGTCTCGCACCAAGATCAATAACGACGATTCCAAATCGACGCTGTTCACCGGAATCGAACTGCGGTTTGCAAGTTCTGCCATCACCGATCGCCTGAATCGTGACTTGAGCACCACGGTGTTCTCCCCGAGTGTCAAGGTTGCTGTTGGAGACCTGTTAGTAACTCGCTAGCCCACAGCCCTGCTTTGCACTTTCATCCACAGCCTCTCTTCAACACGTTTCTTTGCTGTTCCCTCCCGCTCACGATGACGGGAACAGAAAGGAAACCCCATGCAATTACCCGTCCTTGGAGCGTTGCTCCTGTCATCAACAGCGTTGGTCTCTCTCAACGCCTCTCCGGTACTCGCAGAAACCCAACCGTCACGAGTCATCGCGAGCAGCAGTGCAATAGATGCGACCAGTCCAGTGAAATCAGTCTCGGTGCTTCCCGCTGCTGCAATCAGAGCCATTGCAAATGCGCCTCGGGTCATCACTGTCACTGCCCGTCCGGGAACCGGCATCATGTTGAGCAGCGGCAAGTCCGTGCCGGTCTTCACCCGGGCGAGTGCGAGGGGTTTCGTGGTCTTTCGCGAATTGACCCCGGGCCAGACATATCTGATTCAATCGATGGGCAAAGACTCATCCCGAGCGCGCATCTCGGTCACTGCACTTACCACAATGCGAGTCCCCAGCCGTCTGACTGCCACCACCACTGATCAGCGCACCTCGATCAAACTCACCTGGCAACACACGCCCACCCGTGCCACGGGTGGTGCCGCTGTGGGATTTCGGTTGACCGCCACTCCACTGGACTCGAGTCTTGCCACCATCATCAAGGATGTGCGAAACGTGCGCAGCATGGTGTTGACCGGTCTCAGTACCGATGTTCGTTACACATTCACTCTCACCCCGCGCAACAGTGCAGGCAGTGGCACGTCAGCTACCGCCACCATGAACAGAACTCTCGCTGAGATTCACGGTGGAAATTCCACGAGCACCCCCACATCCCTCGCCCCTGCCACCGATGCATCTCTCGAACCGATCAAGACCCCCATTTCGCCCGTCATCACTCAGGTCAACAACCCTGCAATCCCCGCGCCTCCAGCACCAACAACGCCGTCGGCTCCACCACCGCCGAGCTCACCACCGCCTCCGGCTACTCACACCATCCATGTGTGCCCCGATGACTTCACTGAAACTGGCGATATCTGCACACACACAAAGGCCTACACATACAGCCCGGTCACCGAGACCACGCCCTACACCTACTCAACCGATTCGCGTTATGAAGCCTGCTCAGGTCCAGATTGCCCCGGCAGCGTCTACCAAGACTTCGGCACGGATTGGTCAGGCACCACGTGCCCGCGCGGTGGCACCATGCACAGTGGCCAATGCCTTGGTTGGACCGGCGGATACAAGTGGGTCAACTACCAAGTAAAGAACGCACCGCCCATAGGCTGGCATGACGATGGCTCGGCGTTTGCTCGAGTCAACCAAGTGAAAGATGCCATGCCTGCGGGCTTTGCCGACGATGGCACTAATTGGATTAAGTCGGCGTCAAAGATCGCGCGGGTGGTTCCAGACTGAAGAACTACCCACGGTCTAACAAAAACAGGCCTGTTACTACGCATAAACGGGTTTCATCACCCGTTTATGCGTAGTAACAATCTCTCATGCCGATGAGGCCAACCCCCATGCGCGAGCCGCTACGAGTTCAGCAATCAAAGTCTCAGAAAGCAACCGCACATCGTCGACGTCATCGTGGAGATAGCGGAGGGTGAAGGCCGCGCCGGGCACGTCGCCACCTGCTGCAACCACAGTGGAACCCCTTTGGGCGCACCAGTCCATCAGCGCAGGCTCCCACCGTGAGCCAGCCAGCAGCAACATTCGATAGTCCGTGGTCTTGGTCAGATACACATCAACGTGTGACCAGTCCCCCGTTTCACAACCCACGGCGGCCAAGCGCGGACCTTCACGCAACATCAATGCGCTCTGCTGCGCGCTGGAGAACCGTCTGGCCGGAGCCACTACCGCTGAACCCGCTGGGCCAAGCAAAAGATTTGAGACAACCGGGAGCCATTCCGCTTCAGTTGCAAGGAGGTCAGCACTAGCTTCAGCGGCTGCGCGCACGAGCGCTGCGACCGAGGAATCCATGGAACCCGCTGCCAGAAATTCTTGAAGGCAGAGAAGTAAGGCGAGTGTGTGTTGGTAGGAACGACAAGCAACCCCGCCTGCCTCAACCTCCGCATGCATCACAATGTGTTGATCGCACAGTGCAGAAATCTCAGAGGATTCAACGTTGGTGAGCGCAATGGTGCGACATGTGCCTGAATAATGCCGAGCGGCAGCCACAGTTTCTATCGATCCACCACTCGCTGAGACAACAATCACCACATCCTTGGTATCAACGCGGGGCAGTAGATCGGAGCTGGCAAGGGTCGCTACAGCGCCCACACCGAGTGCTTGCAAACGCGCAGCTGCAATGCAGTTCGCATAGTGCGATGAACCCATGCCAATCAAAATAATGCGATCAGTTGGCTCGATGCCGCTGTCTGCCCACGGATTTCTGGCATCCAGGTTTACTGCGAGTGACTGCAGCACAGCAGGTTTGCGCTCGAGGTCTGCGCGAAAGAGCACGGGGTCCATCAGTTGTCCGATCGTGATGAGGGGAACTCAGAAGCAATCACAGCATCTGGCACATATCGCCAATACGGCAGGTGGCGTGCTGAGTAGATGTATTCGCGCATTTCCTGCTGCATCATGAACGGCGCAATCAGGCGGTCGTCAAGAATGTTGCGCAAACCGTGCGCGGCGAGAACCTGTTGGTAGCTCGCTAGGAAAGCCTCTTGAGCATGGGCGATCCAGATCAATGCTGGTCGTGGATCAAGTCCGGGCGTGCGGTAGTTCACCACGCGAGCCACATGATCGATAGAGGCCAGCATCCCAGCGATGTCTCGAGCCGCTGGTTGTTTGAGCAGGCGTTCGGCTGGTGTTTGAACGGGGTTTCCATCAAAGTCGACGATCGCATAGGCGCCATCTGCCGATTCGATTATTTGACCAACGTGAAAATCACCATGGATGTCGATCGCCGGAGTTGACCCAATGGCTGTGAGCCGTGCAAGCCTTTCCGCGATTTGGTCCTTGCGTTCGAGCAGGCGATCACCCTCTTCGCCATCCATCAGTTCACAAGCACTCGCCAGATCAGAAAAGGCTGCTGTTCCGAGGGCGGCAACCTCAGTGGGGCTCAACTCCGTGATGCCGTTGGTCGAGAAAGCAACATGCATGTGTCCGGCTAGTTCCCCGATGCGGGCAAATGGTGTGATCGCATCAACACCTGCACCTTGCGCATGTGCGCGCACCAACTCCACCGCCCATTCCCAACCATCGCGGGCACCGGGAACAAACCTCGTTGCCGTCGCCAGTGTTAAGGGAAGGCTTCTTTCAGAATCGACCCACTCAATAATCGCTAGAGGCTCGGGAGTGAGCGGCATCGGAGCAGGGCTAGCCGCGACACTGCGCAACCGTGCCGGCGCAGGGGATTCAACGGCATCGATCTGCCACTTCATCATCACCTCATTGCCGAGAATCACAGAGTCATTGCTCTGATCCACCTCGAGGGCTCGCTCACCAGCGGAGGGTTCACAAGAACCAAGGCGCTCAATGCGAAAGTTCCCCGTCGATTCCTGCTGAAGCAACTGAGCACTCACTGGTGCGCGGCGAAACCCGGCCCCATCTATACGACCTGGCACCACGATCAGGCGATCCCCGGTGTCGATCAGTGCCAGATAGACCCCGCCACCGGCGTCCAGGGAATCCACGAGCGCGAATGGCCCATCAAGGTCACCAGAGCGCACTTGACTGCGATCGGGAAGCAAATCCTTCGCACTAGCCGCGCTCACCGCGGCAACAAGTGCCGGAGGTAAGTGCGCAGATGCACTCACGAAGTTGCGTGCTTGCGCGCCACGGCTTCGATCACATCGGCGCCCACCGTGGTGCCCTGTCGTGCCGAAATCGCAGCGGCCATCGCCTCCATGCGCGCAGCTAAATCGGCGTTGTCCAGGAGAGATTCGAGTGCGTCGTTCATCTCCTCATCGGTGAACGCGTACGTTGCTAGGCGCTTGCCGAACCCGAGTTCATCCATGCGCTGCGCGTTGTCGTACTGATCCCAGAACAGCGGTAGCAGGATCATTGGCTTTCCAAAGTGGAGTGACTCTGTGGTGGTGTTGTTGCCACCGTGGGTAATGACCAGGTCGACCAGCGGAATGATTTTGGTTTGCGGCACGAACTCGGCGCCCACCATGTTCGCTGCCAACTCGTACTGATCGTGCTGTGGGCCCTTCGAGACGATGAACCTGTGCCGGGTTGTGCCGAGCACATCGATGAGTCGCTTCATCAGATCCACGTCAGCACTGCCCAGCGAACCCAATGAGAGGTA
>JBIISH010000110.1:0-5932 GCA_044341115.1 Candidatus Nanopelagicales bacterium | reverse complement strand
CGAGGCCCGACGCAACGGGTGCGTCGGGCCTCGCGAACAAGCACAAGCGATTAACTAGACCTTCATCAACGAACGCACGCGGAACGCCGCGACGATCTCGTAGATACCCAAGATGATCAGCCAGATGCCTGCAACGAGCGCAAGCGTGAGAAGTGAAAGCCCTGGCCATACGAGAATGACGATGCCGCCAATGAGGATGACGATGCCGAAGAAGATGTTCCAACCGCGGCTAGATGTGGACTCAAATCCTGTGAAGAGAGCTGCGAACCCACGGAACAGGAATGCGATTCCGATGAAGATCGCCAGGATCTCTGCAGCCTGGAACGCGCTGCGCAGCGCGAAGATTCCCAGCAGGATCGAGATAATTCCGGTGATGAGGTAGAGCGCACGTGTGCCACCGGTAAGCCCATGTCCGAATCCACGGACGAGGGAGAAGATGCCTGAAACGATGAGCCAGATGGCGAAGAGAACTGCCACGACGATGATTGTGCGGCCTGGCCACACGATTGCTGCGATACCAATAGCAACGCTGATGATTCCGCCAACGAGCAGAATCCACCAACTGCGGCCGATAGCGTTCACGATGCTGTCGTCGAAATCATCATTGATTTCGCGAGAATCTACTGCTGACATACCCACCTCCATGGGGAAGCCTGGGACGGATAGCCCCGCGGCTAAGGGTCTTGCCACCTTGGCATTCACCGACCCACATGTTAGGGGCGCGGAACCACTATTTACGGGGGACACGCGCACCTACTCGTCAGTAGGACTAGTCAGAGAAGTATGGAACCGTGGCGCCCGTTAACCAAGTGTCCTGAATAGTTTGCAATTCACCGGATGCAACGAGGGAACCGAGCGCCTGGTTGACGCACCCCACGAGTGGATTGCCTTTCTGGAAGAGCAGACCGAACTGCGATCCGCCCATGTTTTCCGGGAATTGACCGACGATCTTGCTGTTCTCGATTTCCCCAGAGGTGATGAATGTGGCAGTGGGAAAATCAACGACGATGCCATCAATCTGTCCTCTACTTAGCGCAGCCCGTGCCTCGGCAAAGTCGTCATAAACAAATGCGTCTGCATCGGGCTGAATATCTTCCTCGATCAAGGCAAGACTCGTTGTGCCCAACTGGGCTCCCAACCTGGCACTTTTCAGTTCAGCCACCGTGGTTGCATTGGCGATCAAAGAATCAGCGAGTGCCACGACTGCTTGGTTCACTGTGAAGTAACCATCCGAGAAGTCAACTACTTCAGCACGCTCGGCAGTGATCGAGATCTGGTTGATGTCGAAGTCAAAGTTCTTATTTCCGGGTGCAAAGGATGAGCTGAACGGCACAATCTCCCACGCAACCTCAGCTGGTGCAAAGCCGAGTTGATCAGCAATCGCGTAGGCAACCGCGCTCTCAAAACCTTCACCATTGGAGGGGTCATCATCAGAGAAATACGGCGGGTATGCCGGTGAATCAGTACCGATAGTGAGCGCACCCGGCGTGATGGTGGTCAAGTTCTCTTGTGCGCATTCGTCGAGCGCCGCATTGGTGAGAGAAGTTTCCGCAGACCTAGATTCAGCCGGTGCCCCATCGGAGACAGACGCGGCTACGTCGGTCTCTGAACTTCCACAAGCTGCCAGCACCATTCCTGCGGCCGCGACGATAGAAGCACGTACCACGAGGTTTGCTCGGTGGGCAATAGTGGATCGCAGCATCGTTCGGTGAACTCCTTGATGATGTGCTTCAGGTGGGGATTGCTTCTCTGGATGGGGATGGTTACTTGTCCCCGGGTTTGCCACCCTTGGGCAGGCCCGCGTGAATCTCTTGGCACTGCGGGCAGACCGGAAAGTTGGATGGATCCCGATTCGGAATCCACACTTTCCCGCATAGGGCCTTGATCGGCTCACCTGTGACGGCGCTTTCCACGATCTTCGCCTTTTCGACGTAATGGGCAAACCGCTCGTGGTCGCCATCCTCATGTGAGAGTGAGGTTCGCTCCTCCAGCAGGGTGCCGCCAGAAATCTCCGGAGAGTCCAATGGGGTGCTCATGTGCACGATCCTACGTCGTCGTGCATTATGAAAAGCATGAATTCTGTGCCAACCGCAGCCAGCCAGATCGCACCTGACCACACCACGCCTTACCCGGCAAATGCCTTTGCCTTTCATTCGGTAACTGCCACCGCCCGTGAAACAGGGGCCAAGACTCTGGTCGAAGTGGGTGTGGGCCACGGCAACGCGCTCTCCACCTTCGCCTCGAGCGGCCTCGAGGTGTTCGGCTTTGACAACAACCCGGAAATGGTGGGTAATTCCCAAGCTAAGGCAGCTGAGTTGAGGCTGCCCGCCGATCGGTTTGCCCTCGGATCCCTTGAGGATGAAGCGACCTTCGCCGAAACAGCGGCATCGGGGCCCTTCGATCTGCTCGTCGCCATGGGGGTGCTCCCCCATATTCCTGAGTCGGCCCCGAGGCGAGCGGCGCTCACCAACGTGCGTTCACTCCTCAACCCGGGCGGCTACGCCTTCATCGAGTTTCGAAATTCACTGTTCAGCCTGTTCACCTTCAACCGCTACACCTTCGAGTTCATCATGGATGACCTCCTTGCCGAGGTGCCCGAGAGCATTCGCAGCGTCGTTGCGGCGGATCTGCGACCACGCCTCGAGATGGAGCGCCCCCCTCGATCGGGCCCAGGGGTGACCATGTCGGGATTTGATAACCCACTAGAGGTACCGGCGCTGTTCACGGATGCTGGCTTTACTGATGTGGAGACCATCTACTTCCACTTTCACGCCGGGCCGCCTTTCCTTGAGGAGCGCGATCCAGCTGGGTTCCGGGCCGCGTGCCACGCCCTTGAGGAAGACGGGTCGAGCTGGCGCGGAATGTTCCTTGCTTCGGCGTTCCTGATCAAGGCGCGGGCCCCGCTAGACGATTCCGGCAATACCCCCTAGGGTATTTCTATGACAACTGTGAACCTGACAGAAGAGACATTTGCCGAGACCATTAGCGGCAGCCCGATCGTCCTGGTGGACTTCTGGGCCGCGTGGTGTGGACCGTGTCGCAACTTCGCACCAGTCTATGAAAAGGCCTCCGAGGAAAATGCCGACATCGTTTTTGCCAAGGTGGATACTGCGGCTGAGCAGGGCTTGGCTGGCGCTTTTTCCATCACGTCCATCCCCACCCTGATGGCGATTCGCGATGGCGTCGTGCTGTACTCACAAGCAGGCGCGCTACCCCAAGAGGCATTAGCAAACCTGATCACAGCGGTGCGCGATGTGAATATGGAAGAGGTACGCGCCGCGCTCGTCGCCGACGAAGCCTGACCCACCATAAGCATGTGCACTTCATCCAAAGGTCCCAAGGTCAACCGATCTCGGGACCTTTGGCCTCTCCCGGGCGCGTTCATCGCACTTATCGTGGCCGGTAAGTAATTGCCCCGAGGTCAGAAATAGCTCCGTAGAGAGGAAGAGCCGATGCCACAGCAACCACTCGCCCAAGTACCCAGCGATGCAGTGTGGAACTGGCAGGAGGAGGGAGCCTGCCGTACCTATGACCCACTCCTCTTCTTCCACCCGCAAAACGAACGAGGCAGTGCCCGGGCTAAGCGTGACCACCAAGCCAAAATGATCTGCGCAGGATGTCAGGTGCGCCTCGAGTGTGCCGACTACGCAATCAGGGCACGCGAACCTTTCGGAGTATGGGGTGGTCTCACCGAGGAGGAGCGCGACCGGGTCTATGCGCGCTTGAATTCCAGGCACCACCCGCGCGAACGCGGATCAGGCTTACGCGCTGCCGGCCGGGAAATCAATGAGGCAATCTCCCCGAGGGCGCTGGGAATCACCGCTTAGTGGAGGCAGTACCGTGTGGCGATGACTAGCGCTAGCGCCTCATGGCAGCACGCCGATTTCTTGCAGGAGTCTGACTTCACCGCTGAACAATTGGCCTACCTCATTGCGCTCGCAGGTCAGCTCAAGGTTGAGCGCGCCGCGGGTATGGAGCAGCAACGCCTCGTCAGCCGTAACGTCGTGCTCATTCTGGAGAAGACATCTACTCGCACCCGGATCTCCTTCGAAGTGGCATGTCGAGATCAGGGCGCCGGCATCACGGTGCTTGATCCAGCATCGAGTCAGATTGGTCACAAAGAATCAGCGGCAGATAGCGCGCGGGTACTCGCCTCGGCCTTCGATGCGATTGCTTATCGCGGGGCTCGGCAATCCGTCGTTGAGGAACTTGCTGAATATTCCACGGTGCCGGTGTATAACGCGCTGACTGATAAGTGGCACCCCACTCAGATGCTCGCGGATTTCTTGACCATGGGTGAGCATGCAGGTGACGAGCGCATTTCTTACGCATACGTGGGCGATGCGCGGAGCAACATGGGCAACTCAATATTGATGATGGGCGCAATCATGGGCTCTGACGTACGCATAGTGGCACCACAAGTGCTGTGGCCAAGTCAAGAGATTCGCGACGCCGCAGCGCTGCGTGCTGCCGAATCGGGTGCCACGATCACCATCACAGATGATCCGAGTGTGGGGCTGCCGGGTGCACGTTTTGTGCACACCGATGTGTGGGTCTCCATGGGCGAACCCGCAGACGTCTGGGCAACCCGCATTGAGCAACTCACGCCCTACCGCGTCGATGCGCAGTTCCTCAAACTGACCGAACGCCCAGATGTTCGGTTCATGCACTGCTTGCCGGCCTATCACGACACCAAGACCAAAATCGGTCAACTCGTAGCCGAAAAGTTTGGCCTCACCGATGGCGTTGAAGTCACCCACGAGGTGTTCGAGTCACCGGCCAGCATCGTGTTCGAGCAAGCAGAGAACCGCATGCATACCATCAAGGCGTTGATGGTGGCCACGATCTCTTAGGTTGGCTTAGAAAAGCGAAACAGCGTTATTCCGCGAGTCGGGCCCGCAACGCCGCCAACTGATCGGCCATCGCTGCCGGCAATCGGTCACCGAACTGCTCGAAGTATTCAGCGATCAAGTCAGCTTCATAGCCCCACGAATCCGTATCGATTTCGAAGAGCCCCTCGATGGCGCCATCAGCAAGCTCAATCCCATCGAGTTGCAGGTCACCAGCAACGGGAACGCGGCCAAGCGGGGTATCGACCGCGTCCACTTCGCCAGCTACCCGGCGAGACACCCACTCCAGTACTCGTGAATTCTCACCAAATCCGGGCCAGAGGAACGAACCGCCCGCGCCACGCCGGAACCAGTTGACCGAGAAGATCTTGGGCAACGCATCGGTGGTGGTGGCGTCGGCCATTTCGAGCCAATGACCCCAATAATCGGCCATGTTGTAACCGGTGAACGGCAGCATCGCGAACGGATCGCGTCGCAATTCACCCACGGTGCCTTCTTGGGCTGCCGTCTTCTCACTCGACAACGTGGCACCCATGAAAACACCGTGCGCCCAGTCATACGACTCAACAACGAGCGGCACATTGGTGGCGCGTCGACCGCCAACAAGGATCGCATCGATGGGAACACCGGCCGGGTCTTGCCAGTTATCAGCAATGGAGGGGCACTGATCAGCAGGGAATGCGAAACGCGAGTTCGGGTGGCTGGACAACTCGCCAGAGGAGGGAGTCCAATCGTTGCCACGCCAGTCGATCAGGTGACTCGGAGCCTCGGGGGTAAGGCCCTCCCACCAGATATCTCCATCATCGGTAAGTGCGACATTGGTGTAGATGGTGTTTGCTGCCAAAGATCGGATCGCATTGGCGTTGGTGTCTATGCCGGTTCCCGGCGCCACACCAAAGATGCCGGCCTCGGGGTTGAGGGCGTAGAGACGACCGTCCTTACCAAAGCGCATCCAGGCGATGTCATCACCAAGGGTTTCAACTTTCCAGCCGGGCAAGGTGGGCTCGAGCATGGCCAGGTTGGTTTTGCCGCACGCCGATGGGAAAGCGCCGGTGATGTAATGGGATCGACCCTCTGGTGAA
>JBIISH010000062.1:0-8098 GCA_044341115.1 Candidatus Nanopelagicales bacterium | reverse complement strand
AAGTTCTGCTTCATGTTCAGCGACGGAACAGCCGCCAACAACAGAATCACCCTCATCAAGCCTGATTACTTCCCACGAGTCTTTATTGCTCGGAACATCCATGGCGACCCGCTTCACCACGCCCTGCGAGGTGCCGATAGCCAAAGTCGAATTCTCATCGAAATTCAGCAAACAAATAGGCACCTCTTTGGTGGGGAGGTCGATAAAGGCGCCTAATGGTGCTCCAGCACCGAGGGCAGGGTGTCCAGCAACGGTCGGCATCGACGGTAGATCGATTGCAGCTAAACGGATAACTCGGCCGGTAGAGGTGAGCAGTCCTATGTCCGAGCGCGTAGTTGTAGCAATGGCGCTCACTATGACGTCGTGATGCGCCCGCGCCCCATCTTGAACGCCACCGATTGATGGCGTGCGGGCGATCAATCCAGTGCTGGAGAGCAGAATGACGCAGGGCTCGTCGGCGACTTCAAGCGGCGTTGACACTTTGGTAGGTACTGCGGCTCCACTGCCTTCAAGAAGCAAGGTGCGGCGAGGAGAAGCATGCTTGTGTGACACCGCACTGAGTTCCTCAGATACCACTGCGCGTAAACGAGAATCATTTTCCAAAATTTCCGTCAGTGAAGTGACCTCTCGATTGAGTTCGTCGCGTTCCTTTTCCAGTTCAATGCGGGAGAACTTGGTGAGGCGGCGAAGTGGCATTTCCAGAATGTAAGCGGATTGGATCTCTGAGAGATCAAAAACAGACTGCAACCGCATCCTCGCAGAAGCGGTGTCATCGCTAGCCCTGATCAGAGCAATGACCTCATCAATATCGAGCATCGCGACGAGGAGTCCATCAACTAGGTGTAGGCGGCTTAATGCTTGCGACTTACGGAACGCGCTTCGCCGGCGCACCACCTCGAACCGATGATCTAGGAATACATGCAGCATGCGGAGCAGGCCGAGAGTTTCCGGCTGGCCATCTACAAGCGCGACAGCATTGATGGTGATCGACTCTTCGATAGGGGTCAGCCGGTAGAGCTGCTCCAACACTGCATCGGGAACAAAGCCACTTTTCAATTCAATAACTAGGTGGAGACCGGATTCGCCGTCGGTGAGATCGACGACATCCGCTATGCCCTGCATCTTCTTGGACTGAACGGCGTCCTTGATCTTCTCGATTACCCGCTCAGGGCCAATACCTGGTGGCAGCTCGGTCACCACGATGCCCTTGCGACGTGGAGTTACCTGCTCAACTCGAGTTCGTGCCCGCACGCGGAAGGAACCTTTGCCCGTCGCGTAGGCCTCTTTGATGCCGTCTAGGCCGGTAATCACCCCACCACCTGGCAGATCAGGCCCGGGTATGAACGTCATGATCGTTTCGAGATCGGCATCGGGGTACTGGATGAGGTGGCGTGCTGCCGCAATGGTCTCAGCAAGATTGTGCGCTACCAGGTTGGTCGCCATGCCTACAGCGATTCCGCTTGCTCCGTTGACCAGAAGGTTAGGGAATGCAGCCGGGAGCACGCTGGGCTCGCTCTCACGGCCGTCGTAGTTCGGTGCAAAATCGACGACGTCCTCGTCAAGGTCAGACGTGAGGTCAAGCGCAGAGCTCGCTAGCCGGGCCTCCGTGTAACGCATAGCTGCTGGGCCATCATCCGACGAGCCAAAATTTCCGTGTCCGTCAATGAGTGGAACCCGGAGGGAGAAAGGTTGGGCCATGCGGACAAGCGCGTCGTAGATGGCGGAGTCGCCATGGGGATGCAGTCGACCCATGACCTCGCCAACAACACGGGCACTCTTTACGTGACCGCGATCTGGGCGCAGACCCATCGCCGCCATTTGGAAAAGAATTCTGCGTTGCACTGGCTTCAGGCCATCGCGAGCGTCCGGCAGGGCTCGAGCGTAAATGACCGAATAGGCGTATTCAAGGAAAGAACCGCGCATTTCATCGGCTACGTCAATATCGACGATTCGGGAAGCTTCGGTTGAGTTTCCTCGCCGAGCCATGCGTGATCTTCCTTTCGGTGACGTTTCGGGCTCCGCATCCGGGCCGCAGACTGCCAGGGGATCAGTCTTTCGCGTGAACGGTCCTGGGCCCGGCTCCGACACGTTGAACCACTTCTGAGGCTAGTCGAATTCCCGCTTCGAGTGCTGGTGCCGGTTGTTGTGTCTGAAACCACTCGCCTAGGAAGCCGGCTGCGAAGGCATCGCCAGCGCCGGTGGTATCGGTTACCCGCACCTGCAGAGCAGGGTGGTGAATGTGGTCCTGATTCAAGATAGCCCAGGCGCCGTTTGGACCACATTTAAGTACCGTGAGGGGTGCCAGATTGCTGAGGGCGCTCATGAGTTCCTCGTGGGGAGAGTCCACGGGTTCATTAAGGAGAGCACGCGCTTCGTATTCGTTTGTGAAAACAATGTCGACGTATTCGCAGGCCTGGAGAACTATTGATCGGTGCGTACGAAGAGGAGCAGCAGACGCTAGATCAATACTGGACGTCTTTCCCTCATCTGTGCACTGCTCAAGCAAAGAAATCATCGAAGCGGCTGTAGCAGGCTGAAAAAGTGGATACGCAGAAAGGTGAAGGTGATCACCGACGAGGTGTGTCGAAGCCCAGTTATGCGTGAGAGCTGCATTGGCGCCGGTATCAGGAAGCATCGTGCGTTCACCGTTGTGGTCAATGATCACGATGCAGGTGCCGGTCCTCGCTCCGTCGATGCGTTCCAAGAATGCATCAATATTCCGGTTCTTGCAGCCGGCCAAGATCTCAGCCCGAGCCGCATCATCGCCCGTAGCGGCGATCAAGCGAACCGAATAGCCAGTTGTGCCCAGCCAGGCGGCCGTGTTGGTAGCAGAACCACCCAGCGAACGAGTGATGACGGCAGGTGTGTCCGAAGCAAACTGAAGTGGCTGATCGATTGCTGCCAAGAGGTCGACCATCACATCGCCGACAACGACGAAATCTGTCATAACTGCAATTGTCGTTGCGCCACGGCAATTCGGGCTGCCAGCTCGGCGTTTCGCAAAATTATCTTCTCATTTGCCATAAGGCTCGCGCCGTGGGTGGATCTATGGAAGTGATCAAGCAAGAAAGGCGTCACATCTTTACCACTGATGCCCCTTTTTGCTGCGAGCATCTGACCTTCAGCTAACACAGCGTCGTGTTCGTCTGGATCAAGCTGGTCTTCGATGGGTAGTGGGTTGGCAACGATGAGCGCCGATGGAATGCGCAATTCCGATCGCATCGCGACTATGTCTGCGACCTCATTGACGTCGTCAACACTCCAGTCGAGGGTGTGTCCGGAATCGCTGAGATAGAAGCCTGGAAAGTTGATGGAACCGAATCCGACCACGCCGACGTTTAAGGTCTCAAGCCGTTCAAGCGTGGCAGTCACATCGAGGATGGATTTCACTCCGGCGCAGACAATGGTGACTGGGGTATTACCAAGTGTGGTGAGATCGGCAGACTCATCCCAAGTATCTCGTGCCCCTCGATGCACGCCACCGAGGCCACCGGTTGCAAAGGTGGAAATACCAACGAGGTGTGCGATATGGCTAGTTGCTGCAACAGTTGTGGCACCACTGCCAGCGCGTGAAGTGACGGTGGCAAGATCTCGCACGCTCACTTTGAGGATGTCGTCGCGGTTTGCAACTTGCTCAAGTTGGTCAGGCGTGAGGCCGACGTGAATCGTTCCATCAAGAATCGCAATGGTTGCTGGAATTGCCCCGCGAGAGCGCACTATGTCCTCAACTGCCCCGGCCACGCGCAAGTTCTCTGGACGAGGCAGACCATGACTGATGATCGTGGACTCGAGAGCGACGATCGGTGCGCCACTACTTAATGCCGTGCGCACCTCATCAGTGAGGATGATGGATCTGGGCAGGTGTTGAGAAAGCGTGGAATCCGCGGGAGTGGGCACCCCTGAAGACTATCGCGATCTAGGAGGGAAACTCTCGGCCGATTGCCATGATGCGTCGTATCTTGAGAGAATGATCGATATGCGTGCTCCATCACCCAAGTCCCATTTGCGCAAAGATATTGAGCGCAGTGGCTATTACCCCGATCTTGTTTCAGATGCCCTAGAAACTGCTCTGGGGGGTGAAGATCTTGGTGCCTATGTGGTGCACCATGAAGCTACTTTCGACCGGGACCAATTGCGTCGCCACGTGACCGTTTTGGCTCTGACCCCGACCAGATTAGCATGGACACCAAGGACTCGATGGGTCTGACATTCCGGGCACTTTCGCTACGGCCTCAACCGAGGGCGTGCGACTAGAAAAGGTGGATTCCGTAGTCGTTACCCGCGTTGTGAGCGATCCGGCACAACATCGACCCGGCGGGCCTGCCGCAGAGGTAGTTTTGACAATCGGTTGGGGCGCGGTGAACCGCATTGAATTGGAGCCGGCCGCTTGCGCCGATCCTGCGTGTGAAGCCGACCATGGCCTCACTGGAACTTCGAGCAACGACGATTTTTCGATTCGCGTCTCTGAGGCTGCCGATGGTGCCGACGTGGTTCGTCAAGTACTTGATTTTGCGGCTGCTCTATCTCAAGCCACGTCATCTCGTTTGGGCTAAGACGTGATCCTCACCGCTCCGCATGACCGACCTGCTGGGTTATGTGATGTCATGCCATCAGCACTAGCAGCCCTCGGCATAGCTGGGTTCTCGAATCGACTTTCTCTTGAGCCTGCTCGCCATGTCGTGGTTCTGTTGATTGATGGTCTCGGGTTAGAACAGTTACGAGCCTTTGCTGCCGATGCGCCATTCTTAACCTCTGCGATTACTCCAGATGGTCAATCGGTCGGACTATTGGCCAGCATTCCAACAACAACACCGGCAAATTTGGCATCACTTGGGATGGGCGAATTACCCGGAATCCACGGAATTGTCGGGGCATCATTTTGGCTTCCTGATTTCGAATCGCTACTCAGCCCACTGCGTTGGGGCGTTGAGCCAAATCCTGCGGCGATTCAACCAGATCCCACTATGTTTGAAAGAGCTGAGCGTTTGGGAGTCCGTGTGACAACCTTGTCGGCGGGGGCGTATGCGAACTCTGGATTGACGCAATCGGTTTTGCGCGGTGGCGCATATGTGCCAGTCGCTGACCTCACAGAGCGAATTGCTGAACTCAGATTTGTTGATGCCCAAGCTGGCCCATCTCTGACATATATGTACTGGGCTGAGCACGACAAGATCGGGCACGTTCACGGTGTCGGCTCGGAGCAATGGAGAGCTTCATTGAGAGTCGTTGACGATCTTTCCCACAGGGCTTTCTCAGCCCTGGGCTCTGGCGCAACGCTGGTGGTGACATCTGATCACGGCATGGTGAACACCGAGATCGACACGATAAACATCCTTGAAAATGACCAGCGCCTGATGGAGTCAGTGACGATGATTGCTGGTGAGCCTCGGGCGCGGTTGGTCTATGTGCGATCCGGTGCAGTCGCAGATGTTGCTCAGGTATGGCGCGAGGTGCTGGGGGATAAAGCCGAAGTGTTCACAAGGGCTGAAGTCGTGTCTTCAGGGCTCATGGGCCATGTCGAACCCATGTTGGAGGGGCGACTAGGGGATTTGCTCGTTCTCGCACGAGGTGATTGCGGCTTCGCGAGCAAAACCGACGCTCGGGTTTCAGCTTTAAGGGGGCAACACGGTTCTCGCACTCTGGAGGAGATCAGCATTCCGGGGTTGGTGCTGCAGAGTTGAGCCCACCGTATGTGGCAGCATGCACGCGTGGCAGAAATGATCTTCTATGCGGGAACGATGGATTGCGGGAAATCGACGCTTGCATTGCAGACCGACCATAACCATGCGAGCCGCGGGCGGACTGGATTGATTTTCACCCGGATGGATCGCGCTGGAAGCTCAGTGTTGTCGAGCCGACTTGGACTGGAGCGCTCCGCAATCGAGGTCAGCACTGATATGGACTTGAGAAAAGTTGTCGTGGACAGACTTTCAGCAGGTGAACGTATTGACTATCTCATTTGTGACGAAGCGCAATTTTACGGCCCTGATCAGATCGAACAGCTATCTCGTCTAGTAGATGATTTGCAGATAGATGTGTACGCGTTTGGAATCATGACAGATTTCCGTACCAAGTTGTTTCCTGGTTCAGCGCGTCTGGTCGAGTTGGCCGACCGCTTCCACATCTTGCAAGTGGAAGCCCTGTGTTGGTGCGGAATGCGGGCAATCCATAACGCACGGACTGTCGACGGAATCATGACTCTCGAAGGTGACCAGGTATTGGTGGGCGATGTGGCTGATTCTTCAGGTGCTGGAGTTGTTGCCTATGAAGTCCTCTGCCGTAAACACTATGCAGCCCATCTCACCGCCAAGGTAGCCGAAGCTACCCATATGTCTGCTGAACCTTTGCCCTTTACCCACTAGCAATCGTTGTGCGGGCAGAGAGGTAGAAAGTCAGTCTTCCTTGGGGGCCTTGGTGGCGCCAAAAAGAATCTCGTCCCAGCTCGGAATGCTGGCGCGCCCACGCTTGGATTTGGCTTTCTTCGTTGCGACGGCCGGAGTTGCTGTGTGTGGAATTTCCAAGTCTAGGGTCACATCATTGACAGGTGCGTACTCATCCTTCTCAGCATGGTGATCAGCATGATGAGAAAGATCGGGTTCGGCTTCTGGCTCAGGTACCGCGACGAGGCGTGGGCGCTCGCCGTGGACAGGATGCTCAATGATCACAGTGTCGGAAGCAGGAACCGGTTTATCCGCTATGAGATCAAGGGAATCAATAGGCTCCGCATCGACGCCCATCAACTTCCTCGCTCCCGCATCTTGGGGATGTACAGATTTTCCAGTGACGTCGTATGTCCAGGTTGCAAGCGAAGAGCCCATGACGGCTGTGACTATCCATTTTCCGTCTGCCTCGCGGTAGGCGTCCCAGACCAACGCCGAAGGATCATCGGTCTTGATGACTGAGAGGGCGCTCTCCTCAAGTGTGGCTCCACCTCGAGACCGCCGAATTTCGACGCTTTTTGCGAGGCCAGCAATATAGGCCCGCTCCGCGAGCAAGGGCTCTGCGTAGCGCAGTACTCGATCTAGTGGCCAACCATATGACTCCGCAATGACCTCAGGAGAATCACCGGAGCGCACCCGGGTTTGGATCTCACGAGGATTGAGCGGTTGCAGGGTGGCCTCCACGGTCAGTGCCCCGGCTTTGCCGGTGACGGGTATGCGTTGCAGGGAGAACCTATCGCGGGGTTGGCCGGTTGCGCACGACCTGGTGTAAACACGTAAGGAATTTTTCTCTCTTGTCCAAAACCATGGGCGGTACCTACTGGGAGCTGGGATCGATAAAGGCCGTACTCGTGGCACCGGGGATCGGTTCCTCGATGGGGTTGGAAACGGGAGTGGGAGCAGCTCGACCGGATGCACCTCTATGGAAGGTGGACCTAGCAAAGACGGCCACCACGAACGTGAGAAAAGTGCCACCCCAGGCCAGAAGGAATGCGGCAGATGTTCCGACGCTGTCAATAAGAAGACCGCCCATTGAACTCCCCAGGGCAAAACCAATAGCTAGGGCTGAGTTGGCCCACGTAAGGCCCTCGGTGAGTTGCCTGGGAGGGACGAGGCGCTCAGCCAGCGAAAAGAGCGAAATAAGAGTTGGAGCAACCGCTATGCCAGCGATGAAGGTAGCGAGGAGCAAGGCAGGCACACTTCTGAGCATCCAGGCTGGGAACACCACAATCACCTGAGCTAAGGAAGTCATAATCAGGAGCCGGGGGAGGCCGTATGACCAACGGCGCCCGCCAAAGAAAAGACCTCCAACGAGTGAACCTGAAGCCCACAGCGCGAGTACTACTCCTGCCATTCCTGCCTGCTCGCGTTGCTCGGTAAATGCAACAACCGCCACATCGTAGGAACCGAAAAGTGCACCACCTCCGACGGCTGCCAGAACTAGCTGGGGCATTCCAATTTGGAATATGGCGCTTTTCCCTGTACCCGCATCGTCATCCGCCTCTGGTGAGTTACGTGGATGCATTGGGGGTTCGGTGCTCTTTTGAAGTGCCAGTGACCAGCCACCTACAAAAACAATCACAGCGGCGACCAGTAGTGGTGTGGAAATCCCGACGTAGAGGGCCAAAACCGATGCGATGAGTGGACCAAATGTGAAA
>JBIISH010000061.1:0-8167 GCA_044341115.1 Candidatus Nanopelagicales bacterium | reverse complement strand
GTCATCACCCTTGCGCGGGTCACCTCGACCGTCGGTGTTGCTGGTGATCACCCACAGTGAGCCATCTGGTGCTTCGGCGATCGTGCGAAGGCGCCCACGATCTCCCAAATCCCAGGACTTGGCTTTGCGGGTTTGGGCCCCGTTGATCGGCACCTGCCAGAGCCGCTGCCCACGCAGACTCGCTACGTAGACCACGTCGTCCTTAATAGCAATGCCACTGGGCGAGGCCGTTGAGGTGGGCGACCACACGGTGGCCGGGTTTCGGTAACGCGGATCATCGCCGCGTCCCTCCACAAATGGCCAGCCGTAATTTGCCCCGGGAACAAGGAGATTCAACTCATCCGCATCGCGCTCGCCAAATTCACTCGCCCACACGCGTCCTTTGCTATCGAGGTCAAGACCCTGAACGTTTCGATGCCCCAGCGTGAATACCGAAGAGCCCGCTTGCGGATTCCCGGCAGCCGGCCTGCCATCGAAGTCCACCCGAAGCACCTTGCCGGCCAGCGACTTCGGATTTTGCGCACTCTGCGTATCTCCTGCATCGCCAGTGGCGATGAACAACGTTTGATTCGGGCCGGCCAGCAAGCGACCGCCGTTGTGATACGACGCTTTCGGGATGCCCGTCACGATTGCTCGCTGGGCGCCCAACCGTTTCCCGTTGTCAAGAAGCGGCACCCGGACCACCCGATTGTCCGAGCGAGCGGTGAAATATGCGAAGAGCACCGGAGTACTACTTCCCTGCGGAGTGGCTATTTCGATTCCCAGCAGCCCGCCTTCACCACCAGGCACAACCCCCTTGATTCGACCAATCGTTGTGATATTCGATCCGGCCTTCCCGTTCGGATCTATCCGCTTGATCTGCCCTGTGTCTCGTTCACTCACCAGCGCGCTGCCATCAGGGAGGAATGCGATACCCCAGGGTGTGGTGAGGCCCGAGGCGACTACACGTTGAACACTCAACGTCGGATACGTGGCCGCAAAGACAACTCCCGGAGTCGAGATCATCAACCCGAGTGCAAGGACCGCTCCGAAAATTGCGCGCAGCGCACGCCTACCCATCACCATCACTCCAATTCATTGACCAGGAGCAAAAGTCGAGAGTCAGGGCCCGCTTCTTGGGCGACATGCGCATCAACGCATTCCTCCAGAGCGAAAACGCGGGTGGGCGGGATAGTCAAAGCGCGCCGCTCGAGTGCCGAAGAAACAATCTCGATCGCATTAGCAAGTTCAGCAGGTGTGATGTTGTAAAGAATCATGAACCGCAAATCGATACACGCCATCATCAATCGACGGACCGGGATCTGCGGATCCGTTCCATCTGCTGCGTACGTCACGATGGATGAGCCGGTGCGGATGACTGCAAGGTCGAGTTCGAGATTGACGCCAAGGTTTAACTCGATAATCCGATCGATGCCACCCGATGCGGCCAAGATCTGCTCTGCAGCTTGCGGATCCCGATAATCGACCACGAGGTGCGCTCCCGCAGTCCGCGCGATTTCCTGCTTGGCCGGGGTGCTCGCTGTCGCACACACGTGGGCCTGCCCAAGGACCGCGAGTTCGATCGCCGCTCGACCAACACCGCCTGCACCACCTTGGATGAGCACATTGCAATCGGTGAGTGAGCCGTCTCGAAAGAGGCCGCCATCATTGAACAGGCAATAAGCAGCCGTGAGCGATGGCACCGCGATCGTCGCGGCATGTTTGAGCGTTACGTGTGCTGGTAGTTCGATTGCACGAGCGGAGTCAACAATGATCGCCTCGGCGGCCGTTCCCCACGTGCTTCCGAAGGCCACGAGCATGAGCCAGACCCGCTCACCAATCCGCGAAGCAGCCACCCCTTCGCCGACGGCGTCGATGATCCCCGATCCGTCCATGTGCGGAATTTGGGGTTGCTCGATCACCTGACCGGTCATTCCGCTGCGCGTTTTCACATCGGTGGGATTGACCGCCGAGTAGGCGATCTGCACACGAACTTGGCCGGGGCCTGGCCGTGGAAGATCCACGTTGATCAGTTGCAGGACCTGCGCCGCCGGGCCTTGCCGGGAATAGGACATTGCACGCATGCCTCCATTGTGGACCGCAGACACGCATCGACGCACGTTGTGCGTTCTGGCAGGATGAATCCGTGGTGGATACAGCAATCATTCGAGCAATTTTGGATAGTTATCTGGACCGGGTTGGGGCAGACCTCATTCCGCGCAACGGGGCTGACAGTGCCGATGCCGAAGCTCTCCACCAGGCCTCCATCGTGGTGTTGTGCCATGACGGGGCCGAAGATCCAGTTCTCATTTACGCGAATGCGGCGGCATCTGCGCTCTGGAAGATGCCGGTCGAGAAGTTGATCGGTCTCCCCTCTCGCTTCACAGCGGCCGCCCAGCATCAACCTGACCGAGCAGAGGCCCTCAACTCAGCCCGATCCGCCGGGGTTCTCTATGGCTATTCAGGCGAACGAGTGGCCAGTGATGGCACCCGGTTCATGATCCGCCAAGCGGTGCTCTGGACAGTCGATGGTCTCCCACAGGGAGTGGGGCAGGCCGCGATGTTCACGTCGTGGGAGCAGCTCGACCAAATCGGCTAGCTAGAGTGTGGGCCGTGGATCGCTACATCGTCACTTTGCGCTGCGTGGATGCCCCCGGCGTAATTCATGCCATGGCCTCGGCACTGTTGGCTGCCAAGGGCAACATTCTCGAGCAGGCGCAATTCACCGATGAGGCAACGGGAAAGTTCTCGATGCGCACCAGATTCGAAACGCCCATCCACGACGTGAACGAGGTTCAGGCCACGATCCTTGCCGAGGTCGCCCGTTTCGATCCGATCATTACCTTGCGCCATGAAGAAGAGCGACGTCGAGCCGTGATCATGGTGTCGCAGCAAGATCACTGTCTGGTGGATCTGCTCTACCGGCACGCTAACGGTGAACTCCCTATCGACATCCCCCTCATCGTGTCCAACCACGAGGATTGTCGGGCACTCGCGGGCCAGTACGGCATTCCGTTTGTGCACCTGCCGGTCACGCCTGAAACAAAGACAGCGGCGGAATCTGAGTTGCTGGCGTTGATCGCCAAGAACAACATCGATGTTGTCATCATGGCCCGGTACATGCAGATCCTTTCCAACAAGCTCTGCAGCACCCTTGAAGGTCGGATCATCAACATCCATCACTCATTCTTGCCAGGCTTCAAAGGTGCTCGCCCATACCAGCAGGCCTACGACCGCGGCGTGAAACTCATTGGGGCTACAGCACATTTCGTTACCGCTGATCTCGACGAGGGTCCGATCATCGAACAGGATGTGCACCGGGTGCAGCACAATCACAGCGCATCAGATCTCGCCGAAATAGGGCGCGATGTGGAGCGGTTGGTGCTCGCACGCGCAGTTCGGTTGTACGCGGAGGATCGGGTTTTGCTCGACGATCAGCGAACCGTCATTTTCTCCTGATCACAGATCCAGGCTCTCAATCACGCTCTGTGCAGCGTGGACTATCTGGTCTCGAGTCGAGGCAACGTGCACAGCGGCCAATCCCAGATCTTCAATCTGCTGCTGTTCGAGAGTGCACTGCCCCACCACCGCGTGCACCGGGATCCCACGCGGAAGGCACCTGGCTATCACCCCAGCAATCACTTTGCCCTGCAGGGTTTGCCCATCAAGGCGGCCCTCGCCGGTGATCACACCACTCACACGCGTGAGCTCATCGTCAAAGCCCACCGCGTCAAGGACAAAGTCGATGCCTGACACGATTTCCGCGTTCAGCACAGCCCAAAACCCACCTGATAAACCGCCGGCAGCACCTGTCGCCCGAACGCCCCGCGGATCCCTCGGCCACTGCACGGCCAGTTCGGCCAATCGCTCCGTGAGAAGTAGCACCTGCTCCTGATCTGCACCCTTTTGCGGAGCAAACACTTTCGCAGCATCCTCGAATGGCGTTGTTACGTCGGATAGCACCGTGACTCGAACATCCTTGAGCCCACCAGCCTCATCGATGGCGCGCAGTGCACCGACTCCACCGTCGGTGGTAGCACTGCCTCCAGCGCCGATCACAATGTGGCTAACGCCAAGATCTCGTGCCGCAACCATTAACTGACCAGTTCCGTAGGTGCTCGCCGCCATCGCATCACGCTCATGCTCTCCGACCAACCCCATACCGCTCGCTGCAGCAACGTCGATAAATGCCGTGGCCCAATCTGCGGCCACGAAGAACTCGGCACGGATCTCGCGGCCGAGTGGATCACTCGCATGGGCAACGCTCGATGAACCACCATCGGCGCGGGCCAGGATTTCCGCCGTACCCTCACCACCATCGGCAAGTGGCGTGACGATGCACGTTGCCCCGGCAGACTCAGCGCCTTGCGCGAGTGCATCGGCAACCTCGAAAGCGCTGAAGGTTCCCTTGAAGGAATCCGGGGAGATCAGCACGGTAACGCTCACCCGTCAAGGATGGCAGATCCGCCGCCTTCAGAGTTGGAGGCCCAAAACCACCACAGTTGGAGGCTCAAATTGCGGTTGCGGCGGCCATATGACGGGTCAGCGCCGTCAATTGGGTCTCCAACCTTGCAGTTGGGGGTGCAGTAGCGCCTTCGGGCTTGTCCGAATCGTGATCAAGTGAAGGAACGCTGTGCGCACCGTTACCGTCTACCCCGTTAGAGAATCACCTCATCACATCTCACCTCATCACCCACCGTGATGTGCTCTACAAAGGAGAAAGCCATGAAGTTCCGTCGCGCAATCATCGGTGCCTTCGTTGCAGTGGCAGCACTCTCGCTGAGTGCCTGCGGGAGTGAAGGTGGCTATGACTCCTACGACATGTCGCAGGGTGCGCCTGAGTCCATGCCGATGGAGGCCGGCATGGATCAAGAGGTGAAGATTCAAGAATCCGCCATCATCCGAACGGGGAATGCGACCATCCGCGTTGACTCCGTCGACTCGAGTCTCACCTCGATCATCTCGCTCACTTCGGACTACGAAGGAGTAGTGCAATCCCAAGACCGCAGCGATACTGAAGGGCTCGATTACGCCAATGTGACAATCCGCATCCCAGCCGATCGCTTTGATGAGTTCGTTGAGCAACTTGCAGGGATTGGCGACGTCGAGTACGTCAACATAAGTGCAATGGATGTCACCACGCAGGTCCGCGACATCGATGCCCGGGTTTTAGCCCTACAAACCTCGATCGAGCGGCTTAAGGATCTGCAGTCGCAGGCAGGCACGGTGACCGACCTCGTTACGATCGAAAGTGAACTCACCACGCGGCAGGCTGAACTCGACTCGCTGCTTTCGCAACAGAACTACCTGAAAGACCAAGTAGCAATGTCTACCCTGACGGTGAATATCGTGCCCAGTTCCGAAACCGGACTGTCACTGCCAGATATTGGTGGTGCCTTCACATCGGGCGTACAGGGCCTACTCAACTTCGTGGGATTTCTCGTGGCGGCAGCAGTCTTTCTGCTGCCGCTGGCTCTGGTCACAATCTTGGTCGTGGCAGCGATCAAATGGGCTATTCGAAAGCGGCGAGCCCGAAGTTCCCAGTGACCTCACGCGGTTCGTTGATCACCTGACGAGCCCGTTCGAGGGCAGCCTCGAGCACGAATGTGGTCAGATCTTGGTGTTGTGTGTGCGCCCCAGTTTTGAGCAACGCCAGGTCATCTGGCGTGAGCCGCATGTTCATACGGCTCGTGCGACGTTCTTTTTCCCCCATTGTTACCCCCCGGTAGGCCCCTTAGATTACGGACCAGACGGTGCCATGAGGGTCTGACACTCCGGCGCTCGATCAAAGGCGGGCCCTAAGGAGGCCTCCAGTTCCTCACGAGTTTGAGCCAATAGGTCAATTACGGCAGTACCAGCATCAATCGCTGACTTTCCGGCAACCACAGCTTGGCCTAGCTCCACCGCCACACTTAATGGATCTCCTGCATCCGCGGCCGCCTGAAGGTGACCCGAGGCGATCTCCCCTGCGGCTTGAGTTGTCTCGATAGCCGTTTGCACCTCAGCGATGGTCGACGACGCTTCTGCGTAATCAACCGGTGCCGCGCCAATGGCTGCACCAAGTGCGGCAGTTTCCTCCTCAAGCCCAGCAATTTCAAGCGCCAACTGGGCCTCGAGTTGCTCCAGTACCCCTTGGCCAGCCAGTGGGTCAAAACTCAGGTTGCCGGCAATCTCACCAATGCTCGTCTGCACATCATTGATTGCCACACACACGCTGCCAGCCCAGATGGCCTCGACGTCGATGCTGGGTTCTGGATCCGGGATGAGCACCTCAACCGTGCTCTCTGCGGTGGTTGGGGTTTCGTCATCGCCCGAACATCCGGTAAGTGCAGCCAAGCTCAAGCAGGTGGCACCGAGCAGAATTCCGATTCTCATAGAGGCAGTCTGGCAGCATTACCGCCATCGAGTAGGCCGTTGGCACTCACAAGGTGTATGGATCGCAGATTTAGATACCCAGCAGTGAACGCAAATGTCTCGGAGCGGGTGAGCCCTGACTCAACATGAGGTCGTGGATCTGCCGGTCAGTCCAGTCTGGGTGAAGCACTCGCAGATCATGTGCGATGCCAGAAACCGCACGGTAACCAACAAAGTAGGTGGGCAACTGACCCGCAGTGAGCAGAGCCCTGCGCCATTTGCCGGTGGCTTCGCCCTCCTCTTGAAAACCTCGATGGGTCATCAAACTCATACCCTCTTCTTCAGTCATCTCCATCGAGTGCACTCGAATATCTAGGATCGCGTTGATTGCCATGCGGGCCTGCATTTTCAGCTGTTGCAACTTGATTGCCAGGGCAGATTTCGGATCGCCGGTGGGTTGGTACCCGCGCTCGATCATGAGCTCTTCTGCGTATACCGCCCAGCCTTCAACAAAGACACCGCTAAATCCAAACCTGCGAACTGGTGTTGCGGAATCGAGGCGCTGCGCGTGCGCGAGCTGCACCACATGGCCGGGCATTGCTTCATGGATGGTCAGGTCATGCAGCAAAGTCCCGTTGTATTCGCGATAGAACGACGAAACTTGCTCGGCACTCCAGCTTGATGGTGTGGGCGAGACAGCGACATAAGTGGGCACGTCGGCTTTCTCCAACGGACCGGGTGCATCGCAGTAGGCCACCGCCACCCCGCGATGAATTTCGGGCATCTCGATAACCCGAGTGTCGGTGGGTGGAATGGTCACGAGATCGTGGGCGCGGACAAATTCCGTGGTGCGCTCAAGAGCTGCAGATACGAGATCCAAAACAGAATCGTCGCGCACGGGTGATTCCGCCGCGATGTGCGCGAGAGCGTCGCGCACCATGCCACTACGAGAGCCGGATTCGCCTAAATATTCAGCAGCCACCTGCCGCATCTGCTCCGTGACCCGATCAAGATGTTCTTCAGCATCGCTGAGCAGTCGATTAGCGTTCGAGGCATCGTCGAGGGAGTGCCATAAAACTCCTGCATACGTGCGGGCATTCAAGCGGGGACTGCCCGTTGCATCGGGAAGTTCTTCGTTGAGCCATTTAAGGTGCTCATCGATGCTCGCGACAGCAGCCTCAACTACACCGCGATCGAGTTGAACGCCTTCACTCTGTGCAAGGGATGGCAATGCTTCGGAGATTAGTTGCCGTGTTCCATCGAACTGACCGATCGCCGTTTCCACATGAATCCGTGGCATGTTGCGCAGTTGACCGCGCGCATCGGTAAGGAAACGTGGGATATCCGCTAGCCGACCAACAATGGACTCCAGACGCTGCGTAAACGGGGCGAAATCTCGGCTCATCAGCAGGTGGATGGCTGTTCCTGGGTTCCACAGCATGGGATTCCAGTCGAGGGCCCGCAACTCCGTTAACTCGAATGATTCTTTGGTGAGATGCGCCCGCAAAATCTCCAGATCAACCTGATCGGAGTCGCTGAGCTCCACATCGTCCACTGCATCGAGTTCAGTGAGGTAATCACTGATGCGCAGCACCCGGTCGCACACCGCGGTGTGGCTGAAATCTGGCAGCCGGTCATCAAAGCGGTGATCCCCCAGCCACGTTGCAGCCACTGGGTCCGAATGCAAGGAATCATCAATCACGTTTTGGGCGATTCGCGCAAACTCCTGGGTGGCATCAGCCATGAGGTGAGGCCTCCACCGCACGAATCACGTCAACGTGATCACGAACCGCCTGCCGCAAGGCGGCTTCGGCATCCCAACCACGACCACGGG
>JBIISH010000060.1:0-8177 GCA_044341115.1 Candidatus Nanopelagicales bacterium | reverse complement strand
GACTCTTCGAATTCGGAACCGTATATCGCTACGAGAAGTCCGGAGTTGTTCATGGACTGACTCGTGCACGCGGATTCACTCAAGACGATGCTCATATTTATTGCACCCTTGAGCAATTGCCCGGGGAATTGAACTCCCTGCTGGACTTTGTCTTGGGCTTGCTGCGCGACTACGGACTCACAGATTTCTACTTGGAACTATCAACGAAGAATCCTGAGAAGTGCGTAGGCACCGATGAGGAATGGGAAGTTGCCACGGAGTTTCTCCGGTTAGCTGCCGAGAAGCAAAATTTAGAGCTGATTCTCGATGAGGGTGGCGCAGCCTTTTACGGCCCAAAGATCTCCGTCCAAGCCAAGGATGCGATTGGTCGCACGTGGCAGATGTCCACGATCCAGGTCGACTTTCAATTGCCGCAGCGTTTTGATCTGGAATATCAAGGCGCTGATGGGACCAAGCAGCGGCCCATCATGGTGCACCGCGCGTTGTTTGGATCGATTGAACGTTTCTTTGCTGTCCTGCTCGAGCACTACGCGGGTGCGTTCCCACCTTGGTTAGCGCCCGTTCAGGTAGAGGGAATACCGATTTCTGATGCCCACGTTGATTACCTTGAAGGTGTTGCTGAGCAAATGCGCGCGCATGGAATTCGGATCGAAGTTGATTCCTCCGATGACCGCATGCAGAAGAAAATTCGCAATGCCCAAAAGCAAAAAGTTCCCTTCATGCTGATCGCCGGAGATGACGATGCGGCTGTGGGTGCTGTCTCGTTCCGCTACCGGGACGGCAGCCAAAAGAACCAGGTACCTATCGCTGAAGCGATCGAAGAAATCGTTGCAGCAATTGATTCCCGGATTCAGGTCTGACGAGTCGCCATGACGCAGGCATGGGATCGGTTGTATACCCCACATCGGATGTCCTATCTCAAGGGCGAGGGAAAACCGCTGCACTCTGATTCCGGAGATGACTGTCCATTTTGTAGAGCACCGGGTGCATCGGCTGAAGAAGGACTGGTCTTCGCTCGCGGAGAGCACGTCTTCGCATTGTTGAATCTGTATCCGTACAACTCAGGCCATGTCATGGTCTGTCCATATCGCCACGTTGCCGACTACACCGAACTCACCGATGAAGAAGTTGTTGAACTCGCGGCATTCACCCAGAAGTCGATGAAGGTTCTCCGCAGTCTTTCGGGCGCGCACGGATTCAATATTGGAATGAACCAAGGCGCATCATCTGGGGCTGGGATTGCTGCGCATCTTCACCAGCATGTGGTGCCACGCTGGGGCGGCGACACCAACTTCATGCCGATAATCGGTGGTACGAAAGTGATTCCGCAGCTACTTGAAGATACCCGCGAGCTTCTCGAAGCTGAATGGGATAAGGCCTAGCTTTTTTAGGCTCAATCCGTCAACAGGGTGAGCGTGTTTGTAGGGTTACTGATTCCTGTGCGCGCTGCAGTGGGAAGCGGTTGTTTCGCCAACGTAATGTGACCGGCAATTGCTGAAGATGCGTCGCCCATCACTAGAACTTCGCTACCTTCGCAACCGATTGTGACACTGGTATTCGTCGCGAATGATCCACTCCACACGCGGAAAGCGTGAGTGCTCACCGCGGTGGCAAAGTCCGCGTGACTCATGGAGAGCGGCTCAGTCGGTTCGCCTGTGCATGACATTACGTCCGGCAAGAGGTTTCCTGGGCCACCTGAAATCAGTTCGACGATTGCGGCACGAGCGATCGATGCACCTGTCTCTGCGCCCCAGCCAAGAATCGGAACGAGTTCACCTGCCCTCACTGAATTCACCAACAGAGAACTGATGCTGACAGGGTCCAAACTTTCATCGATCGCCCGCATGACCGCGGCATCATCTGTAGTGGCCAACAGGATCGATTCCATGAGTCGTTCACGGGCCTCGGAAGTCACGGACAGGTGTTCGGGATCGCAATGGCGTTCAACTTCCTGCCCATTTTCATTTAGCCAGATGCGCATACCCAAGAGGTCGAGGAACCCGGCGACTGATTCATCATCGGCCAGGAGCGGTGCAACGATTGGCTCGGCAGGCACATGAGTTTCGCTGATTCGACGGATGACCGCAGCGCTCTCGTCGAAATCCGATGAAAGATCCTCTAATCCCGCCACGAAAGCCAGCCCGGGAAGCCCCGACTCGAGAGCAGCCGACCAGCGCTCGATGCTGGAGCCATCGATTCCCTCAGCTGAGTTAAAGGTCAAGATCACGGCACTGCACCCCCATCTGATGGGATTGGCTTCACGTGCTCGGACGAGGCAGAGATCGTGCCCGCCTAGCGTTATCCAGGTGCATAAGCCCTCTGGATCCGTCCGCCGGTTGCCTTGACCAGCACAGATCTGATCGAGGAAGGCGTCCTCAAGCTCGGTGGTGGGCGCTATGAGGGCGATGGTTCGGGGGCCAGAATCAACTTTGCTCGTCCATCGGGTCAGCACGGCGTGACGGTAACATTGCCGAGGACCTCATCAGCGCGCACGGCGTTCGTCGTGCCGAGGGACCACGAGGAGAGCGATGCTCAACAATCCGGCCGCACGCAAGGTGGCCAGTGTCGTCGTCGACCCGCCCGCCCGGTTTCTCATCAAATGTCGCATCAGCCCAGATGTGGTCACCCTCGTAGGGACCGCAGGTGCTTCCATCAGCGCCATCGTCTGCTTCTCGACCGGTCGATTCATCCTCGGCGTGGTGTTGATTGCGGTGTTCGCTATCAGTGACCTGCTCGACGGCACCATGGCGCGAATGCAGGGCACTAGCGGTCCTTGGGGCAATTTCCTCGATGCGACATTGGACCGAGTCGCCGATGGCGCAATATTTGGCAGTCTCGTCGTATGGGGCGCCCTTAATGACCAAATCTGGGTGGTGGCTGGCGGATTGCTGGCATTGGTGACCGGGCAAGTCACCTCGTATGCCAAGGCTCGTGCCGAAGCAGTGGGGGCCACCGCCAACGTGGGTATCGCCGAACGAGCAGAGCGCCTCATCATCGGCATGGCTGCAGTACTTCTCGCCGGGTTTGGTGTTCCGTATGTTCTCGCCGGTGCGCTGTGGGTGCTCGGCATCCTCGGTGTGATCACCATCATTCAGCGCATGGTCAACGTTCGCGGTCAATTGTGGAGCGGCGCAGGTGAGTAAGGCCGGCCCGAATGGTTCACAGACGCTACGTGACAGCGCCCAAGACGCGGCAACTGAGTTTGTTTTTGCTGCAGGCTGGAATGTAGTAAGGCGAATGCCAGAACGCGCTGCCTATCGATCCTTCGATGTGCTGGCTGACCAGTTATGGAAGCGGCGGGCTGGTGGGGTGGTGCAGCTCGAAGCGAACTTGCGAAGAGTGCATCCCGAAGCCAGTCCACAAGAATTGCGGGAGCGCAGCCGGGCCGGGATGCGCAGTTACATGCGCTACTACTGCGAAACTTTTCGATTGCCCGATTGGGACCGCGCTCGGATCGCTGAGAACTTTGTCCTTGATCGCGTCGAGATCATGGATGACGCGATGGCTGCGGGAACCGGCATCATCATGGTTCCCGGCCACATGGCCAACTGGGATCAAGCAGGGGCCTGGGGTGCACTTCGGTACGGCGGACTCACCACAGTGGCCGAGCGATTAAAGCCAGAAGGGCTCTTTCAACAATTCTTGGATCTGCGTAGTTCCATGGGGATTGAGGTGCTGGGACACGGTGATGAGGACGTGCTTGAGACTTTGGCTCAACGACTCCGAGGTGGTGGACTCGTAGCGATCCTTGGCGATCGCGATCTCAGTCGCAGTGGGGTTGAAGTTGACTTTTTCGGAGAACGCGCTTCGCTGCCTGCGGGCCCGGCTCTGCTCAGCATCATGACGGGTGCGCCAGTGCATCCGGTCACGATGTGGTTCGCAGAAGATGGCATTCGAGGCTACGTGCACGATCGAATAGAGATCCCCGAGCAGTTAGAGCGCACCGACCAAATTTCCGCCATGACACAAGAACTCGCCAACGCATTTGAGCAGGGGATCAGAGAGCACAGTGTTGATTGGCACATGCTGCAAAAGGTGTGGCTTGCCGACCTTGATGGTGGGCGTCGTCGTTCAGATTCGGGCACGCCGTGAAGGTAGGCATCGTGTGTCCGTACGTGTGGGATGTACCTGGTGGCGTGCGATCTCACGTGGCTGATTTGGCGCAGGCCTTGCATGACCATGGTCACGAGGTGGACGTACTCGCACCACTTGATGATCCCAGTGCCGCGCCCTCATGGGTGAGTGATGGTGGAAGACCCATTGCGGTCTCCTACAACGGTGCTGTTGCTCGATTGAGTTTTGGAGTTAAAGCAACGAGGCGCGTGCGGGCATGGATCCGCGAGGGAAACTTTGACATCGTTCACATCCACGAACCACTTGCTCCAAGCCTTTCTCTTCTGACGTGTTGGTCAGCCCGTGGCCCCCTCGTGGCAACCTGGCATTCATCGCATGATCGATCCCGAATTCTCGCTGCAGGTTATGGAATCGCTCAGACGGCGATGGAGAAGATTCGCGGAAGCATCGCCGTCAGTGAAGAGGCACGTCGCACGTTAGTGGCCCACGTAGGTGGTGATGCGGTGCTCATTCCCAATGGAGTGCGGGTTGCATCCTTTATTGATGCAACGCCTCTTGACGGGGTCGACCCGAGTTGCCCATCAGTTCTTTTCCTCGGTCGAATTGATGAACCACGCAAAGGACTCGACGTGCTCGTTGCTGCACTTCCAAAGGTCATTGAGCGCTTCCCCAATCTGATCGTTCTCGTTGCCGGCCCTGGCGATCAGGAAGAACAGATCAAAAAGATCCCCAGTGAACTTTTGTCACACATCCGTTTTCTCGGCATGGTGAGCGACGAAGACAAAGCCCGGGCACTGAAGGCGGCAACCGCGTACGTCGCACCTCACACTGGTGGCGAGTCATTCGGCATCGTTCTCGTAGAAGCCCAAGCCGCATCCACGCCGGTGCTCGCGTCAGATCTGTATGCATTTCGGAAAGTCCTGGAAGAAGGGCGCAGCGGTCGTCTTTTCCCGACTGGTGATTCAGAGGCTCTCGGAGTGGCATTAATTGAACTACTTGAAGATCCCGAGCAAAGGGAAGCGTTGGCGATTCAAGGGAATCGTCGGGTGCGCGATTTTGATTGGGACTCAGTGGTCGACGACGTCATCGCCGTCTATGAGTCAGTCCACTTGCCCGGTGAAAAAGTGACAGAGGATCTGCGTGGACAGATCGTTGGGAGATTTGCCCGGCTGCCCAAGCGGCTCGGTGGCAATGGTCTTCATGACGTTCGGAACGAATCATGAGCGTATGGGGATGGTTGTTCATCGGTCTCGTCATCGTCCTTGGGGTTTTGGCTCTGTACTTGAGTAATACGGCTGGCCGGCTCGACAGGTTGCACCGCCGGATTGACGTAGCCGAACATTCACTCGACACTCAACTGCTCCGGCGGTCGTCCGTAGCGATGGAGATTGCCACCAGCGGTTTCCTTGACCCGGCAAGTGCGGTGCTCCTTGCCGATGCGGCTCACATGGCTGCAGCAGCCATCGATACCCGATCCACGGACAGGGGACAGGCCTCCGCGGCTGCCGAGAGCGTGCTCACCCGAGCGCTCGATTTGGCACTCGAAGAGGAAGAAATCGAGGAATTGCGTGAGATCCCGGCCGGACTCACCCTGATTTCGGACTTGGAGGCGGCGGCCCTTCGCGTCCAGCTATCGAGGCGTTTTCTGAACGACGCGGTCCGCGCCTGCCGTCAGCTCAGAGGGCGCCGAGCAGTGCGGTGGTTCTCACTAGCCGGCCGAACCCCATGGCCTTTCCCGCGAGAGATGGATGACAGCCTCCCAGAGTCGCTGAGCAAGCCTGCCTGAGTGGCTCTACGATAGGGGTCCACCCTTTCAAGCGGGGTCGAGTTATGGGCCCGTCTTGATCACGAGCAGTGAGGTCGACGTGACGGACAGCAGTGCAACCACAGGCACCGGCCGCGTGAAGCGCGGAATGGCAGACATGCTCAAGGGCGGCGTGATCATGGACGTCGTAAACGTTGAGCAGGCAAAAATTGCTGAGGACGCGGGCGCTGTCGCGGTGATGGCGTTGGAGCGGGTGCCGGCGGACATTCGCGCTGAAGGTGGCGTTTCTCGGATGTCTGATCCAGACATGATCGACGCGATCATGGCTGAGGTCTCGATCCCGGTTATGGCAAAGGCGCGCATTGGTCACTTTGCTGAAGCTCAAATTTTGCAGTCGCTCGGAGTTGACTACATCGACGAGTCCGAGGTGCTCACCCCAGCCGATTACGCGAACCACATCGACAAGTGGAACTTCACGATTCCTTTTGTCTGCGGTGCAACTAACCTGGGTGAGGCACTTCGGCGCATCAACGAAGGTGCAGCGATGATTCGCTCAAAGGGCGAGGCTGGCACCGGCGATGTTTCCAACGCAGTAACCCACATGCGCACCATCCGCGCAGAGTTACGCAGACTTTCATCCATGGCCCCTGATGAGTTGTATGTCGCAGCCAAAGAGATGCAAGCGCCTTATGACCTGGTTGCTGAAGTAGCCAAGGCTGGCAAATTGCCCGTTGTCCTCTTCACCGCTGGTGGCATCGCCACGCCCGCTGACGCAGCAATGATGATGCAACTTGGTGCTGACGGTGTTTTTGTTGGATCCGGAATCTTCAAGTCAGGCGATCCGGCCCGGCGCGCACATGCCGTCGTTCAGGCGACTGTCCACTTTGACAATCCCGATGTGGTCGCCAAGGTATCCCGAGGACTCGGCGAAGCGATGGTGGGCATTAACGTTGCCGACATTCCAGTTCACCACCGTTTGGAAGAGCGGGGCTGGTGACTTCTGCCCCGCGCGTCGGGGTCTTGTCCCTGCAAGGTGACGTCCGCGAGCACCTCATCGCTCTTCACGCCAGTGGTGCTCTCACTTCCACAGTTCGTACGCGGGAAGATTTGGCCGCAGTTGATGCGTTGGTGATTCCTGGCGGAGAGTCAACCACCATGTCCAAACTCGCCTTGATTTTCGATCTGATGGACCCGCTTCGGGATGCGGTCGCTTCAGGTATGCCTATGTATGGATCCTGCGCGGGCATGATCATGTTGGCCGATCGCGTTGAGGATGGGCGACCCGATCAAGAAACCATCGGCGGGATCGATATCACCGTGCGCCGGAATGCTTTCGGGCGGCAGGTCGACTCCTTCGAAATCCCCATCACTATCGAGGCTATCGGGGGATCACCGTTTGAGGGCGTATTCATCAGGGCCCCATGGGTAGAGCAGGTGGGCCCAAGCGTTGATGTGCTCGCCCGAATTGAACAGGGACCGCGCGCGGGTACCATCGTGGCCGTGCAGCACGAAGGGCTTCTGGCGACCTCGTTCCATCCAGAGATCACGGGAGATCACAGAGTGCATCAGTTTTTCGTCGAGTTAGTGAGGCAACGCGCATGAGTGGTCACTCCAAATGGGCGACGACCAAACATAAGAAGGCTGTCGTTGATGCCCGCCGCGGAAAGTTGTTCGCCCGACTGATCAAGAACATCGAGGTCGCAGCTCGACAAGGAGGCGGGGATGTGGCCGGTAATCCCACGCTGTTCGACGCAATTCAGAAGGCTCGCAAAAACTCTGTGCCTCTCGACAACATCGAGCGTGCAGTCAAACGCGGTTCTGGCCTTGAAGCAGGAGGCGCCGATTGGCAGACAATCATGTACGAGGGTTATGGGCCCAACGGTGTAGCACTCTTGGTCGAATGCCTGACTGACAATCGGAATCGTGCTGCAGGTGAAGTTCGGGTTGCTATGACCCGCAATGGTGGCTCGATGGCAGACCCGGGTTCGGTCTCGTACATGTTTTCCCGCAAAGGCGTGGTGATCGTGCCCAAAGTTGACGCCCTCGACGAAGACACCATTCTTGATGCGGTGCTCGACGTGGGCGCTGACGAGGTGAACGACCTCGGCGAGGCATTCGAGGTCGTCTCCGAAGCGGGGGATGTTGTTCAGGTGCGGATGGCTCTACAAGGTGTTGACATCGACTATGAATCAGCAGAGGCGACGTTCATGCCCAGCGTGACTGTTTCCCTCGACGCTGAGGGTGCGCTCAAGGTATTCCGGCTTATCGAAGCTCTCGAAGAGAGCGACGATGTTCAAAACGTGTACGCCAATTTCGATATTTCCGACGAGGTTATGGC
>JBIISH010000088.1:0-6669 GCA_044341115.1 Candidatus Nanopelagicales bacterium | reverse complement strand
GTCATCGCCGGTGTTTCCGATGACGGTGATCTCGGCATCGAGCTTCTCGTGTGCGAGATGTTGCTGGAGTCCACGCAAAAATCTCGCGCCGCCAATACCGCCAGCGAGGGCTGTGATCTGCATGGCGGCATCTTTGCAGCCTCGACCGCAAGCCGCTGAACGTCGAGGGGGTGATGTCCCAGTCCCGGGGGACTTTTGATGGTCATTTCGATCAAATTCAAGGTTTTTTCATAATTTCTGTCCGATTTGCCCTTTTCGGACTTGACGTGGTGGAATCACACGTCTGTAATACACCAGTCGAATAGAACAGTGGCCGAGTCCACTGTGGGTCGAGGAGGTCCTACGCGTGACTGACATGGCGCTTGTGCCGTTGTCTGACGTCGAGGAATTGGCATGGCAGGAGCGTGCCCTGTGCGCGCAAACTGATCCCGAAGCGTTCTTCCCAGAAAAGGGTGGCAGCACCCGAGAGGCCAAGAAGGTGTGCCTCTCGTGTGAGGTGCGCGTCGAGTGCTTGGAGTATGCCCTCGAGCAAGACGAACGCTTCGGAATATGGGGCGGATTGTCCGAACGAGAGCGCCGTCGCCTCAAGAAGCGCGCGGTCTAGGTCTCGTCCGTACGCCACGTACAGTGTGATGGTGACTGACGAGACTCCATCGGAGCCAACTGCCGAACCTGGCATAGCCGATGATCTCGCCAGTACTGACCAGTCCACGGAGCAGACCACTGAGTGGTTTGCCACCGAGGAAGACTGGGCTCCTGAGGAGGAATTCCTCCTACCTGCGCGCAATCACTTTGTAACCGCAGTGGTGGTTGCCCATGATGGGGCGGTTTGGCTGCCCGCCGTCTTGACCACGCTTTCTCAGCAGACCAGGCCCGTCGAGGCGGTGGTGGGAGTAGATAACGCCTCTACCGACTCCAGTCTGGCAATCTTGCGCGACTCACTTGGCGCGGATCGCATCGTGCATCAAGATCGCGACTCGGGCTTCGGTGCAGCGGTGGCTGTTGGATTGGCACATGTCCGGGTGCCCGAACTCCCTGCCGATTGGGTCGAGTGGGTATGGCTTCTCCACGACGACAGTGCAGCTGACCCGTCATGTTTGCAGGCACTGCTGCGCACGGCCGATGCCAATCCCAGTGTTGCCGTGCTTGGTCCCAAGATTCTCGGGTGGCATGACCGACGCCTGCTCTTGGAGGTAGGGGTCAGCGTTACTGCCGATGGGCGCAGGGTTACTGGCCTCGAGCGGCGCGAACACGATCAGGGTCAGCACGATGGCGCTCGAGATGTCATGGCCGTCTCTTCGGCCGGCATGCTCGTGCGCCGAGATGTGTGGGATGCACTCAACGGGTTCGATCCGCAACTCCCGCTCTTTCGAGATGACCTCGACTTCTGCTGGCGGGTGCACCGCATGGGTGAACGGGTCATGGTGGCAACTGATGCGGTGATGCATCACCGCGAGGCATCAGCCCATGGCCGTCGAGTGGCAACAGAAAACCCGCACCAAGAAGATCGTGAAGCCGCGGTGCATGTGCTGCTCGCCCAAAATACCGGTGTAGTTGGGTTCTTCCTCGGCCTGCGTCTGTTGGCGGGCAGCATGATGAGGTCACTCATCTATTTGCTTGGCAAGGACGTTTCGGCAGCGCGCCAGGAATCCGCCGCGGTGTTGGTGGTACTTGCTCGTCCTCGCCGGTTGCGATCCTCCCGCCAGTTGATTGCGGTGACTTCGACCGAACCTGCGTCAGTAACGAGGGCGCTGCGGCCTTCAACGCTAGATCAGCTTCGTTCAGTTCTGGAGAACGCCGCAGCATTTCTCTCGACAAGCAGTTCGACAGCGGCCATGTCGTCTGTGAGCGGGCTGGAAAGTGGGCCTGGCGGTGATGACGCCGATTACCTCGCCAATGAGACCGGCGGCTGGGTGCGGCGAATTTTTTGGCGACCGAGTGTGCTCGTAACGATGCTTCTTGCGGTGATTGCCGTTATCGCCACTCGATCGTTGTGGTGGGGGGATGGTGTTATTCAGGGCGGCGCGCTTCTCCCATCGTTGCCCGGAGCAGGAGACCTGTGGTCGACCTACCTTCGCGCCTGGCACGACGTGGGCATGGGATCGACGGTCGCAATGCCCTCGTATCTGGCGGTACTTGCAGGAATAGCAACCGTGCTGCTCGGGAAAGCCTCGTGGGCCATCGCTGTTGTGCTTCTGCTCGCTGTGCCGATTGCCGGATGGTCGCTGTATTTCGCCACCCGCGGTTTTATCGACAGCAAACCCGTGCGCATCTGGATGGCAACGGCGTATGCGTTACTGCCGGCCATGACAGGAGCCGTCGAACAGGGTCGCATCGGCACGACGATGGCGGCCGTGATCACGCCATTCGTCATTCGGTCCTGTGTGAGAATCGCACGACCACAGGGCACCATGCGACGTGCCGCGGGAACTGCGCTTCTGCTGGGCATCTTGCTCGCGGTGGCACCGGGGCTGTGGCTGATCGCGCTTGTCTTGGCCGTGATCGCCGCCGCCTACCTCTTCACAACCACGGGTTCTGCAGCGACTCAGGTGGTCATCCGTTTCACGATCGCCTTGGTCGGATCGGTGTTGGTCACGGCCCCGTGGTCACTCCAACTCTTCGCTCACCCAGTTTTGTTCCTTCTGGGTCCGGGTGTGAATTCACCTGCACTGGGTGATCCCAATCTGAGGGCCATTGATGTCTTGCTGCTGCATCCAGGCGGACCAGGCATGACACCACTGTGGATTTCAATAGGCATCGTGCTCGCAGGGTTCATCGCCTTGTTCCGCATGGATCGGCTTCGCATTGTGGTGGCCTGTTGGGTGGTTGCCATTGCTGCACTGGCACTCGGGGTGCTGCAAACCATGGTGCTCGTCACTCCGCCAGGAACAACCACTCCTATGCGCACCTGGCCGGGACCTGCAACGCTTTTGCTTGGTCTTGCATTGATCGCAGCCGCAGGGGTTGCAGCGCAAGGCCTTCGAAACAGATTTGTTGGTCAAAGTCTGTCGTGGGGACAGCCGGTCGCCGCGATCACCGTTGTGGCAGCGGTGCTTGCTCCGATCCTCTCTGCAGGATGGTGGATCCCAGCCACTGACGATGTTGTCAAAAGAGCTCCGCTGGCTGCTGTGCCGGCATTTGTTGCGGCCGATGCGCTTGGACCGCAGGCGCCGCGCACGCTGGTGTTGTTCGACACCAAGGCGGGCAAGGTCTTGTATTCCCTGATCAATGGGGAAGGCCCGGTGCTCGGGGATGCAGATGTTTCACCACCGGCGGAGAACTGGGTTGCTCTCGATCCAATTGTGGCCGCACTGGCATCGGGTCGCGGAGGGACCGAAGTGCAAGCACTCGCAGGCTACGGAGTGCGGTATGTGTTACTTGCTCGCGGTACATCACCTGAATTGATCCCGGTGCTCGATGGCGAGCCGGGCTTGCGCAGACTCTCATCGGCTGATGAGTCGGTGATCTGGCGCATAGCTGGACAGACAGCCCGCGCACGAGTTGTCCAAGGCGAGGCTCCTGTCGCGATCGATCTAGTCGATATTGCAGGTGCAAGCGTCGACCCCTACATCGACTCGGTTCTACCGCCGGGTGATGGGGAGCGGGCCCTCGTTCTTGGTACTCCACCAGACTCAGGGTGGCGCGCAGTCTCTGTGGATCCGGCAACCGATCAACAGGTTGCTTTGCCAACTGTGCAGGCGCCGGAGCCCGAAGCCTGGTCGCAGTCCTTCCTCATTCCGGCTGGTGCGCAACCTGTCACTGTGACCTTTGACACCGGAGCGCGTGATCGTTGGTTGTGGTTCCAGCTGTTCGTGTTCTTGACCCTGGTTGTTCTCGCCTTGCCGCAACGTCGAGTTCTTGATCCAGATCCTGATGACGATGGCGACCTCGTGATCTTCTCTGAAGGTGTGAAAAGTTCGGAGGCGTCATGATTTTTGGCAGAGGGTCTCGGAAGAAGATCGTGCTGGAAAGCCGCGCGATCATTCCTTCATCGGCAGGTGCTGAAGATCAGGTCATCGGACTCATTGATGAGCACGGCACCAAAGAAGGCGAACGCGAGGCAGCAAGTACAGAAGAGCGACGACGCAGGCTGCGCAGGAGTAGAACCCCGCGTCAGCCGCAGGTTCCACGTGAGCCTCGACCGCCCTTGTGGTGGCGACCGATTGCGGTGATCGCTGCGGTGGTTGTCCTCATCTCGGTTCTTGGCACATTTGTGCGTGCCGATGATCCGACGCAAACTGCAGCGGCAGTCACTCTTGAACCGATTCAGTCTTCGGTGCTGCTCTGCCCAGAGCCTGGGTCGGGTGGTGACCTTGGAGTGCGCGTTACTGCCGCGGTCATCCCCGGGCAGCCCGGTCAGACGAGCGGCCCGGGTCGAGCCGGATTGGAAACTCTGCCGGGCAAAGAGTCGGCGAAGGCAAGCATCCGCGAGCCGGGAAGTCAGGCGCAGATCGAAGCGTTTGGTGCCAAGTTGCCTGCCATTCGGGCATTCGGTGAAGGCGCGCTCGCCCCTGGGCTCGTTGCCGATCAGTGGGGTCGCGACCCCAGCGGTCAAGGTCGCGGATTGGCTAGCACCTCGTGTTCCCCTGCAGCCTCGGAGTTCTGGTTTGTCGGTGGTGGGGCAGTTGCAGGTCGGCAAACCAAGGTTGTACTCGTCAATCCTGACGACTCCGCGGCAGTGGTAGATGTGATCATTCATGGACCAGAGGGGATTGTCGACGCACCTGCCAGTCGCGGTTTGGTTATCCCTGCTCAAGATCGTTCGGTGGTTCGACTCGATGTTCTAGCTCCCGGAATCACCGCGACGGCATTCCATGTGATTGCCCGGACCGGTCGCATCGGAGCATCGGTGGATGATGAGCAAAGGAGCGGATTGCAGTCGGTGGGCGTCGACTGGATTCCGCAATCAGCACCGCCTGCAAAAAAGGTGTACGTGCCTGGTGTCCTGCCAGGTGATAAAGCTCGGGTGCTCTCCGTGGTGTCGACCACGGACAACGATGCCATCGTCTCCATCCGGCTGTTTTCGGCTGAAGGTGCCTATGAACCTTTTGAACGCAACCAGTTGATCGTTCCTGCCGGAGCGGTTTCCACGATGGATATGTCGTCAGTGATGCCACCGAATCCCGACGGGTTTTCCGGTGCCACCATTGAGCTCACTTCAGATCAACCAATTGTTGCGGGGATGCGCCAGTTCTTTGGTGGCACTCGTGTGCAAGATGAAACTTCATTCTCAGCTGGTGCCCAGTCCTTCACCGCCACTTCTGCAGTCAGCGGGCTACCCGTTCGTGATGCAACCGATGTGCGGCTGTACATCACCGCACCCGATGTTGATGCAGCCGTCGACGTCGTGCTGCTTCCATTCCGGGGCGCCCGGCAAGTTGCCGAACCCACCGCTCCTCGTCGAGTCGTGATCAAGGCGGGTGAGATGAAGAACTTCGCTCTTGACGCTCCGGTTGGTATCGAGTGGTTCACCGCGGTCGTCACACCGGCTCCGGGATCTGGTCCCATTCTTATCGCCCACCGAATCCGCGAAAAGTCACGATTTGGGGATCTGGTCACGGGCTACCCGTGGACTCCGTTGCGCACGCAGGTCTCTGTGCCGGTAGCGCAGTACGAACAGTCAGTTGCCCTGCGCTAATCGCTGACGGCGCGCCCTGCCTTCTTTGGCCCGTGTTGGCCGCTAACGTGCGGGATTGTGAGTCGCCGACGCTGTTCCAAGCCATCGTGCAGTGGGTCTGCCGTGTCAACGCTCACGTACGTCTACGCGGACTCCACCGCGGTTCTTGGCCCGTTAGCCACATACGCCGAACCGCACTGCTACGACCTATGTCAGATGCACAGCGAGCGCCTCACTGCTCCGCGCGGCTGGGAGATTGTGCGGATCACCCCAGATCCCGATGCTCTCAAGCCGAGTAGCGACGATCTCGAGGCCTTAGCCAACGCCGTCCGAGAAGCGGCGCGGCCGCGATATGAGCCCGATACGCAGGTTGCACCGCCCTCGGGTTCGGTTGAAGTCGCCCGAAAAGGCCATTTGCGCGTGCTGCAGTCCGTTGAGTCCTATTACTCAGAGAATCCAGACCGAGAAAAGAGCGCAAACACCGAAGACGAGGGCCTCTTCGACCTCGATCGGTAGCATCACGGCATGCGCGATCTAGATTCCATCATCAAGGCCTACGACGTCCGGGGGATTTTCCCCGATCAGCTCGATGTGGACCTTGCTCATGATGTGGGGGCTGCTTTTGTGCGGGTCTTGGGCATCAGGGCTGAAGATGGCGGTGCAGGGGCAGTAGTCATCGGTCACGACATGCGACCCTCTGGCCCGGATCTGGTTGCAGCATTCGCTGAGGGCGTGCGCGAGCAGGGCTGCGATGTGGTGTTGATCGGATTGGCCAGCACAGACGGCCTCTATTTCGCATCGGGCCGGTTGAACCTGCCTGGTGCGATGTTTACTGCGAGCCATAACCCAGCCCAATACAACGGCATCAAATTGTGCCGTGCCGGTGCGGCCCCGGTGGGTCAGGATTCGGGCCTACGCGACATCAAGGCCCTGATCATTGATGGAATACCCGCATATGAAGGTCGCATAGGTGAAGTGCGTGAGCAAGACATGCTGACTGATTACGCCATGTTCTTGCGCCAGCTCGTAGATGTCAGCAAGGTGCGTCATCT
>JBIISH010000306.1:0-8237 GCA_044341115.1 Candidatus Nanopelagicales bacterium | reverse complement strand
ACAGCTGAACGTGCAACTGTTGAACAGATTCACAAATCTGAATCCATAGGCGCCCTCGTTCGCGCTGACGGCCTGTTCGCTGGCTATTTTCCTGGCGTAAATATCCTTAACGGATCTGATCTGTACGCCAAGGAAGGCGAACTCGTCGGAATCATTGGCCCAAACGGGGCAGGAAAATCAACCCTACTGAAGGCTATTTTCGGTTTGGTTCATGTCAATGAGGGGGCCGTCCTCCTTCGCGATGAGGACATCACCAACCTGCGGGCAGATCAACTGGTCAGGCGAGGCGTAGGTTTTGTGCCGCAGAACAACAACGTGTTCCCATCCTTGACCATTGAAGAGAACATGCAGATGGGTGCTTTCCAGGACCCGAAGAAGTTCACCGAGCGTTTTGACAAGGTCGCAGGACTTTTCCCCACCCTTGGCGAACGACGTAAACAGCGAGCAGGTTCACTCTCCGGCGGCGAGCGTCAAATGGTTGCCATGGGTCGCGCCCTCATGATGGAGCCCAGTGTGCTGCTCCTGGACGAGCCAAGTGCCGGTCTGTCCCCCGCACTCCAAGATGAAGTCTTTGTGCGGGTGAAGGGCATCAATGAGACTGGCGTCACGGTGATCATCGTTGAGCAGAACGCCCGGCGTTGCCTGCAAATCGTGGATCGTGGCTATGTGCTCGATCAGGGCCGAAATGCCTATACGGGTACCGGGGCCTCGTTGGCGAACGATCCCAAGGTTGTTGAGCTCTACCTCGGCACCCTCGCCCGCGCCTAACCAGTTCCCTGCCATCTCGCTGGCCCATTCAAATCCAAGACAGGCCGCACGACAGAGGTCCCGCCTCCCCTGAGGGAGACGGGACCTCTGTGTGAAGGTGCTTGCCTTACGGCAGGGGTACCTCTGCGGTAACGCGACCGATCTCAGCGAACTCCGTGTTGGAGGAGAACTCGTTGATCTGGATCGTTGCTGTTGCCGGGTCGCCGTACTGGTTGAAGTCCAGCGCACCGGTTACACCGTTGAAGTCAATATCGGTGCCAGCAGCGAGCAATGCGATGCAGTCGGCGTAGGTCGTGCATGCCTCGCCACCGTTGCCCGCAACGTTCGCGAGCTCTGCTGCAATTGCGGTGCCATCAGCGCAACCAGCCTTGGCCGCAGCAAGTGCGAGCAGGATGGTGGCGTCGTAGGCCTGAGCGCCGTAGGCGTAGTCCGTCAGTGCCGGATCAACCTCGAGCAGGCTCTCATTGAATGCAGTGAGGTCGGCCTCGCCCGTCGGAACGGTCGCGACAACGCCCTTCATGGTGCCCTTCGGGAAATCTGCATAGGCGGTCGTGGAGATGTTGCCGTCCACGAGGTACACCTGCAGGTCCTTGGGACCAACACCCTGCTTGATCATTTCCTGGAGCAGCTTGGTGGTCTCTTCGAAGCCGATGACTGCCACAGCCTGTGGGCCACCTGCCTTGATTTCAGCGACCTCAGCCTCGAACGAAGCGGCTTCGCCGTCGTAGAGGATTTCAGAGGTCACAGTTCCACCGGCAGCTGCGAAGTCCTTGGCTGTTGCTGCTGCAAGGCCTTCACCGTAAGCATCTTGACGGGCAATAACACCCATCGTCTCGATGCCTGCGTCGATGGCTGATGCTGCGATAACTGCTCCCTGAAGGACGTCCGAGGGAGCAACGCGCCAGTAGAGGTCGTTGTCCGGGTAGGTCGTCAAGTTAGGCGCAGTGTTAGCTGGCGAGATCATCACAACACCGTTTGAGGTGATCTTGTCGATGACGGTCAGAGTCACACCTGAGGAGGCAGCACCGATGATGGCCTGGACTCCCTGAGCGATGTGTGAATCTGAGGTCTGCGATGCGATGTCGGTTGAGGTATCGCCTGAGTCACCCTCGATGTAGGTGACGGGTGCACCGAGAACTCCGCCTGCGGCGTCGATCTCAGCAACTGCCTTCTCAACACCAGCGAACTCCGGTGGGCCGAGGAAAGCGAGGTTGCCGGTTGCGGGAAGGAGCGAGCCGACCACCAGAGCACTGGGGTTAGCACACTCTGCAGCGGCTGCTTCCTCTGCGGTTTCCACTGCTGTTTCTGCTTCTTCGACAGCAGTCTCTGCTGCCGACTCTGCCGCGGTCGCTGACTCGGTGGCTGTCTCTTCGCCACTGCTGCAAGCAGCAAGGGCGAGGGATGCCACACCGAGCACAGCCACGGTCTTCATGACCATAGTGCGCTTCATGCATTCTCCTTGGAAAACGGAACAACGGCCGATCGCCGTCGCGATAGCGAGAGCCTAGGCCCTGAGGTGTTACGCGCGGGTAACCTGACCCCGATCCGATGGCAGTTCGTAACCGGTTTGTGACCTGAATTGGGTACTTTGGCTACCCCTGGAGAGGGGGCTGGACCCGTCCCTCGCACACGTCGGCTGCCACCTCGGCCAAAGTGAGCCGGCGATCCATCGCCTGACTCCGGAGCCAAGCAAACGCCTCAGGCTCCCCTATCCCGGCCGATTCCTGCACCAGAGCCTTGGCCCGCTCCACCCGTTCCCGGGCATTTGCCCTTTCGGTAGCGCCGGCAAGGTCGGCAGCCAGGTCGCGCGCTTGCTGCCATCGGGCTCTGGCCACGGCGATTGCTGGGGACAGATCGGCAGGTCCAAAAGGCTTGACCAGATAGCCGAAGGCGCCGGCTTCCGCCGCACGGAGGACAGTCTCCGACTGGCTAAATGCCGTCACCATCACCACGGGAGCCCAGCCCTCACGGCTGATCTCCTCAGCAGCAGACAGTCCATCTCGCACAGGCATGGCCACGTCAAGAAGAACCACATCAGGACGCATGGACGAAACGGCGTCTACGGCCGCCTGGCCATCCCCCACTGCGGCGACGACCTCATGACCCTGCTCCTGAAGCATCTCGACCAGATCCATCCGGATGATCGATTCATCTTCAGCAACGACCAGGCGCAGTGGTTGTTCAGATATCCGCTCGACCATGCCCACACCCTAGAGGGGAATCTCGTCAGCCATGGAAGACCCTGAGACCGATGGCCACTACCCTTGGCTCTGCGCCCCGGTATCCCAACCGGCAGAGGAAGCGGTCTCAAACACCGTCCAGTGTGGGTTCAAATCCCACCCGGGGCACCATTTTGATGTCTTCGGACATCAAGGACAGATGTCTTCGGACATAGTGGACGCCCTGGTTTTGTTTCTGGGGCGTTTTACCGTTTTTGGTAGTTGTTCTCGGTGTCGAGGGAGAGTTCTTTGATGAGTTCTCCTTCTGTGGTGATGATGCGGATTTCGGTTTCGTGGATGAGCGTCCGGATGGATGTTCCGGCGTAGCATCGTCAGTTTCTTATGTGGTGGAGTGTTCCGGCGTAGCGGGGGTACGTTAGCCGTGTTTGTCAACGATGTCGTTTCGTAGCCGGAAGTAGTCGTCGATGATGTTCTTGCCGGAGTGCGCTCTGAGCCGTGCGTTGTAGGCCAGTTTGAGGGCGCCACCGTTGGCTGCACAGTGTGGTCGTCGCGTGTTGTAGGTGTACCGGAATGGATGCGACTCTGGGTTGCGTGGCGAGCCATCGTTTCAGTGTTCAGAATCTGGCTGATTGTCCCATGCAGCCTGAGCCTTGCCTTTGCTCACCTACCAGGTTGAGTGGTCCGCCAACCCGCCGTGAATCCTTCATCGACCGTGATCTCCGATCCCGCGATTCCTCGCATCTTTCCGCTCACCAGTAGCTCGAAGACGTCCAGCAACTGATCCGCAGGAACCAACCGACCCGTCGGCGTGCGGGCGAGGACGTCTACGAGGCTGGTTTCCCCAGACGACGAACTTGATGCCGCCATGCCGACATCCATAAATCCGGGGTTGACGCAGACCACCTGGATGCCATCTGCAGCCCACTCACTGGCAAGGCAGCGGGAGAGCATCGCGACTGCAGCCTTCGACGCGCAGTAGGCAGATCGATCGGCCATTGGCACTTGGGCCGCCACTGATCCGACTGCGACGAAAGCGCCCCCGCCAGTGAGTCGAGAGTGGGTCACTGCTGCCACATGGGCGGTGCCCGTCACATTCACCCGCATGAGCGAGTCGAAGTCGGCCATGGAGGTATTGACAAAGGCACCTCTCAGACCAGCCCCGGCGCAGTTGACCACCGCCCCAAGACAGTCCGGAAGACTCTCTGCCGCCCGCTGTACGGACTCCCAATTACCCACATCCACCGGAAGCGGGTCGCACTCCGAATCCGGCTTCATGTCCCATCCGATGACTAAGAAGCCCCGTTCGCGCAACCGCTTGGCAAGCAGGTGCCCAATGCCTCCTGAAGCCCCGGTCACAAGAACCGTGACATCCTTCATCGCTTCCACCCTCATTCCCGGAACTGTCATGCAGATCGTGATCTCCACCGCGTGACAACCTTCGCACAGACTTCGCGCGCCTCGCCGAGGTATTCCTCAGGTGTAACTCCGTCCACCAATACGCGATGTTTCGCTGAGAGGACGTTCTCGAGCACGGTCCGCAGGTCGCCATCTGTGCGCCTCGCCTCCAGGCATGCGGAGTACACGATGTCGTGGGCCCCTTCGCGACCGAGTGTCGGCGCGAGCGCCATCATGTAGGCCTCTGCCATGAGCAGGCCGTGGTCGAGTGCGAGGTTCTCCCGCATCACAGATGCATCCACGCGCAACCCCTCGAGTAGGGAAGCGGCCTGCACGAGCGCACTAGACACAAGGACGAAGAGTTCCGGCAGCACCTGCCACTCAACCTGCCACTCCCCTGCAGACCTCTCATGTCCAGGCTCTACTATCCGAGCGGCCGCGGGAAGCAGCGATGACGCACTGATAGTGAATCCAATGATGGCTTCACTCAAAATGGGGTTCGACTTCTGCGGCATGGTCGAGGAGGCTCCACGATGCGCCCCTGACGCCTCACTCACCTCACGTACTTCCGTCCTCGAGAGGTCGATGACCTCTTTCGCCAGCCGATGGGCAACCTGGGAAAGGGCGATGGCATTGGCGGACTGGATAAAGAATGCATCACGACTCACATGCCAGGGCACGTCAGCCGGCAGTAATCCGAGTCGTTCTGCGAGGCGATGGCGAAGCTCTCCAACATGCTCACCGAGGGCCGCACTCGTGCCGGCGGCCCCGAAAAGGCTGACTCTCGCAACGAGAGGCCGCTCTTGGGAAAGCCGATCGATACACCGCGACACCTGATCCAGGAAGACAGCGAGTTTAGCGCCAAATGTAGTTGGGACCGCTTGCTGTGCATGAGTACGCCCAGCCATGACCGTCGAGGCGTGCGCCTCCGAAAGGCCTGCAAGGAGATCACCGACACGGACGGCCCGGGTAATGAGCAGGTCAGTCGCATCGCGCATCTGCATAGCGAATGCACAATCCATGATGTCTTGGGTTGTCGCACCGAGATGGACTCTCCCCTTGCCCCGGCCGGCCTTCTCGTCCATCAGCCGGACCAGTGGCAGTATCGGGTAGCCCACATTCGCTGCGCTCGGCCAGATCGAGTCGACACTGGTATCGACCACCTCAAGAGCGGCGGCTGAGATGTCCTCCGTCGCAGATGGCGTGATGATCCCAAGGTCGGCCTGCGACTGGGCGAGCGCTGCTTCCACCTCGACCCACAGCGCGATTGAGCGCTCAGCCGACCAGCACGCCGACATCTCCGGATCCCCGTAGAGGCGCATTAGCAACGAAAATGGTCCTTGCGACCCGACGGTCGCATCTTCATCCATCACGAACCACCTGCTCCCTTGGCCACGCCACTCATTGATCTGATGGAATCATTCATGATCTCGTAGGTAATTCGCTGGCAGTCACGTACCTCATTCGATCTCGGCTCTTGAGGAGGGTTCTTCGGAAGGCGAGTTTCACGCGGATGCGCCGCCTGTCGAAGACTGGGCGAGGACCATGATCTCCGGCGCTACGTCAAAGCGATAGCAGCGCGAGGTTGCACCGCCATCCACCGCAATCGACTGCCCCGTGATGAAGGAGGCCTCGGACGAGAGCAGAAAAGCAACAGTCGAGGCGATCTCTTCCGGTTCGCCAAGCCGCTCCATCGGGTGGAGGATTGAGAAGTCCCGCTCCATGCCAGCGGGGTCCTCGGACTCTTCGATGACCTGGGTCAGGATCGCCGTGCGAATCGCACCCGGAGCGATCGCATTGACCCGGATGCCAAGGGGCCCGTACTCGACTGCGGCATATCGAGTCAACGCGTCAACACCGCCCTTCGCCATGTCGTAGGCAGCCCATCCGGGGAAAGCGGCACGGCCATGGATGCTCGAGATGTTGACGATAGACCCGGCGACCCGGTTGTCGATGAATGACCGCACCGCCTCCGAGCAGCCCCAGAAGACGCCCATAAGGTTGACGTCGAGAAGTCGGGCCACCTCATCGCGGTTGGGGTCGTGGAGATTACCTGATAGCGCAATCCCAGCGTTGTTGACCCATCCGATGAGGCTTCCGGAGCCCTCGGCAGCGCTGCGAGCCTGTCCCAATGTCACAGCATCGGCCACACTTCCCGTGATTACTTGGCCGGCGTCGCCGATTTCACCCCTCACTCGAGCCGCTGAGTCAGCATTCGCCTCGATTCCGACAACGAAGATTCCATCACCGGCGAGTCGGTGCAGGATGGCCTGGCCGATTCCCGAACCGACACCTGTCACCACCACACTTACTGCCATTGCCATTGCCATTTCCACTCCTCCCGAGGGGCTGCCCCCGATGTTGGTCTGTCCACCAATCCGATGTGCTTGGCCCAGTGGGTCACTGTCTGGAATTCATCCACGCGTCATCGTCATCTGGCGCGCGACCCATTGAATGCGAAGGTCCCGGGCCAGTCGTGCAGAGCGACTCGCCGGCGCAACCTCCTCGAATCCGTGGCAGGCCCCGGGCCATAGGTGAAGCTCGGTCACCACGCCCGCCTGACATAAGCGCGTGGCGTAGTCGACGATCTCGTCCCGCAGCACGTCATTAGTCCCGACGTCGAGAAACGAGGCAGGGAGCCCTCCGAGCGAGGTTGAGCGCGCCGGCGCCGTGTACGGACTCACTGCCGAACCGCCTCGCCGGCTCCCCAGCAATGCGGTCCAGCCGGTCTCATTGCTCGTCTTGTCCCACAGCCCGACCCCGACGAACTGCTCACAGGACGCCGACGTCGCCCGGTCATCGAGCATGGGGTAGATGAGCATCTGACCGATGACTCCGGACCGGCCCTCATCCCTCCATCGGTGCGCCAGGCCACCGGCGAGGGCACCCCCGGCACTCCGCCCCAGGAGCATGATTCGCGTCGTGTCCACGGAGTAGGCCGGGCCATGTTCCGCAACCCATGCCAGCCCGGCGTAGCAGTCCTCACGGGGCGCGGGGTCGGGGAACTCGGGTGCGAGGCGGTACTCCACCGTGATCCCCACAACACCCAGCTCGGCCACGAGGTCGAGCAGGAGAGACGATCCTGAGAATCGGTCTCCCATGAACATGCCGCCGCCGTGGACGAAGTACACGCCTGGGGCTTTCACTGCCCCGGGACGCCGCACAATCGTCAACCCGACGGCCACGGCGTCGTCGCTGATGGCCTCGGTGTCGATCGACTCCAGCCCCAGCGCGCGACATCGAGTCTCGAAGGCTGGCCGAGCCGGCGCACGTCGAGCTCGGACGTTCATCAAGTCATGGGACGTGATGGTGCTCGCGACAGCCTTTTGGAATTCCGTGAGTCCAATGCTCATCTCGGGGTCGGCCTCCGGTCGAGGAGGGTACCCGTGACTGCTTACTGGACGGCCCAACATCAGGACATCGACGCCCTGACTGCCTGGATCACATCTTCAACCGATGGGAAGAGGGCCTGCTGCAGGGAGGGCGCGGAGGGGACCCGCACGTCAGGCAGTCCTACGCGCCTGACAGGGGCGGACAGCGCATCGAATGCGCCATTCACGACCCGCGCGACGATCTCGGCACCGAAGCCCCCAGTGATGTTGGCCTCATGCAGGACGACGACTCGACCCGAGGATTGCGCGACTGCGCGCAGCAGGGCGTCCTCGTCCAGCGGAGCAAGCCAACGGAGGTCGAGCACCGACACGTCGATGCCTTCTGCCGCTAGTTGCTCGGCCGCGGCAATCGCAGTTCCTGTGATGCGCCCCCAGGTAACGATGACCGCGTCATTACCTGAGCGGCGAAGACGGGCACCGCCGACTCCTTGGGGGGCAGCTTCGATATCGACGATCCCCTTCTCCAGATACAGGGCCCGTGACTCGATGACGATGACCGGAT
>JBIISH010000059.1:0-8243 GCA_044341115.1 Candidatus Nanopelagicales bacterium | reverse complement strand
GCTTCCATGCTCATGAGAAGAGCCTTCTCCTCATGGGGGAAATCGAGGGGGATGTTGTTACGAATGTGAACGAGGAATGTGTCGTGCACGGCTAGATGAACCGGAAGAGATCGGCAATAGGGGGCTCTGGTGATGCAAGAGCGTCATCCACTGCAGTCTTGACCTTGGCTGCTATCTGGCCGCGTCTTTCCTGTAGCTCTTCGGGTGTGATTCCTAGCTTCGCGGCGTACAGCGCCACCGGGTCCCTTTGCAACCACTCGTCCAGTTCTCCGGGTGGGCGATAGGTTGCTTGGTCGGAACGCGAGTGGCCGCTATAACGGTAGGTCTTCATCTCGAGCAGCGTTGGGCCTTCACCGGCACGTGCACGATCGACGGCTGCAGCCACCGCCTCGATGACAGCATCGACATCCTGGCCATCGACGATGGCGCTCGGCATGGCGAATCCCTCGGCACGGATGGCCAGATCGGTGACCGGGGTCGTGAGCTGGATCCTGCTGTACTCGCCATAGAGGTTGTTCTCAATGATGAAGACGGCAGGAAGCTTCCAGATCGATGCCAGATTGAGAGTTTCGTAGAAGGCTCCGATATTGGTCGCGCCATCTCCGCAGATCCCCACCGCTACGTCGTCCGTGCCGCTGAACTGGGCCGTCAGAGCGGCTCCGGCCGCCACCGGGTATCCCGCCCCGACAATTGCGAATGTGGGCATCAGACCCACATCCGGTGCAGATAGGTGCATGGATCCGCCAAGACCTCCTACGCATCCGACGATGCGGCCGGCGATCTCTCCAATTACTGCCGTCGGTGAAACACCAAGCGCCAGCGCCGTTCCATGACCGCGGTATGTGCACGTGACCCAGTCAGTAGGCCGAAGCACGGCAGCCAGGCCCACGGAGACCGCTTCTTGGCCAATCGACAGGTGGGTGCTCCCTCGAATGAAGCCACCGTTGAACAATTCTTGCAGGGCCTCCTCCACAGCTCGGATCTCAAGCATGCGGTCTAGTCGGCCGATGGGGTCAGCAAGGGCTTCCCTACGCTGCAATTGCTCTTCCATCTCTGGGTCAACCGTGGTGGTCGTCATGTTGCCTGAACCAACCCTTCTTCCAGCCACCAGGGGCGCGGTGGCTTGCCACTATCGATGTATCGATCTATCTGGCTTCGGATCGAAGCACTGTCTGGGAGGTAGCGAGACTCAAGGCTGGCTGCGTAGGGAATAGGCGCGTCGGGAAGACAGATCCGGAAGATGGGAGCAAGTAACTCGCCGAAGAGCTCTTGTGACACATGAGCGGCGATTTCGCTGCCCCAACCACCCGAGTAGGGAGACTCTTCGACGACCACAAGGCGTCGAGTCTTCGCTACTGATGCGAGTACAGCCTCGCGATCCCACGGGACGAGCGTCTGTAAGTCGATGATCTCGGCATTCCACGCGGCGCCTTCAGCTGCCTCTTCGACACGCTTGACCATTTGGCCGAGGCTCACGACCGTCAGATCACTTCCGGATCTGATCGTGGCTGCCCTACCCAGTGGGATGATGCCGTCCTCGCCCGTAACGACCATGCCTCTGTCTCCATAGAGGCTTCTGGTCTCCAGAACTACCACCGGATCGTCATCCTGAATTGCCGCTCGAAGAAGGCCGTACGTGGTTTGTGGACTGGACGGCACGACAACCTTCAGGCCCGATGTTCCCCTGAACCACTGGTCGAGCATCTGCGAGTGCTGACATCCGAAACCAAGCCCAGCCCCGGCGGAAGCTCTGACTGTCAAAGGAACGTGCAACTTGCCTCTTGACAGGAAGCGGAATTTGCTCGCTTCTGTGGTCAACTGATCGAGCGCCACGCCAATGAACTCAATAAACATCATCTCGACAACAGGGCGCAGTCCGGTTGCCGCTGCGCCCACCGCAGCGCCAAGGAAAGCCATTTCTGAAATGGGCGTGTCCCGCACTCGGGAGCCTCCGAAACGCTCTTTCAGCCCTTCCGTGGCTTTGAATGCTCCTCCAGCGTCGGCGATGTCCTCACCCAGTAGAACAACGGAAGGATCCCGAGCTAGTTCGTCACCGAGGGCTGCAATCACAGCCTCACGGGTGCGCATATTCGGCACTGTGCTCTCCTTTCACTGGTGTAGCACTTGAGTAAACACTTTCGAAACGGAACTGTCAATCGATTTACTAATTCTCGTGTACACCAATTCGTGCAATGAGCCGCTAGCTTGCGACAAGATCCTCCGGCAAGTCCTGTAGTGCAGCCTCAGGATCATCAACAACCTGCTCGGAGAGCCATCGCACATCAACCAGCCGTCCGAAACCAGGTGCATCGTCAAGCGGATTCATCATGCCGTCCTGAATCACTGGTTGCTCGAGTCCGTCATCCATAGGGTGAACTCCAGTGCCCGGCACTCCCCATTCGATCGGAGCCCCTAACTGCCCCAGTCCGCTCATGAGCCGCGAATGAATGTGCGGGAACATGTGTGGTGCAACCAGAACGTCCGCTCGCCTCGCCGATTCAAGGAATGAAGGCAGTCGCGTCACACCGCCATTGGTTGTGGCGTCGGCACGGATTACGTCAACTGCTTCTGCGTCGAGGAGCGCTGCAGGATGGTAGGCACCACCTTGTTCGTCGCCCATGGCGATGGCGGTCATGCTTCCACGCCTCGCTGTTGCGACTGCCTGCGCGTCACCCGGTGGAACAATGTCTTCAATCCAACCGAGATTCAATTCTCGTACTCGCTCCTCGAAGTCGATCACAGCCTGGGGAGTGCGAAGCACCATGTTGATGTCGAATCCGATCCACGCTTCAGGGGTCGCCGCTCGGGCGGCCCGCAGACGCCTCTCGGAAAGATCAAGGTCCGAAGAGATCGCTATCTTGAATCTGCGCCATCCCACTTCCGCCAGTCCAATCATCTGGTCAGCCAACTGATCCGGCGACGTATCCGGGGGATAACCAACGATCGCGGTGGCGGGTAGTGGAGTTGGTGCACCTCCGAGAAGCCTCGTGATGGAGACGCCTTCGAGTCTGGCTTTTGCATCCCATGTAGCCAGATCGACAAGCGAGAGTGCTCTATGACCTATGCCCGCGGCATGAACAGCATGATTGGCCCACAGGCTCCGGTAAAACGACTCCTCCGGAGCGGTAACCGAGCGATTGAGATAGTGCGGGCTGATCGACCTCTCAACAATCGAAGCTATGGGCCCGTCCCTTGTCAGTCCGTATGCAACTCCGGTGACCCCATCCGTCGTGTCAACACGCACCAGTACGAACTCTCGGTGGTTCATCACCCAATGTCCGTAGTTGATGGGGACATTGAGCTGATGTCTGATGGTCGCGACTCGAATCCGCGAGATTTCGGTCATGGTTCTCCTTAGGAAGTGAGGGAGCCGTCGTCGCACATGAGGGTGTGTCCATTGACTAGTTCGCTGGCCGGGGCAGCAAGGAAGATGGCAGCCCCCACCAGTTGGCGAGGCAAGCCGAGTCTGTCGATGGGCATACGCGCCCGAATGAAATCCGAGGTGATTGTGGAGGTATTTGAGCCGCGCCGCGTGAGTGCTGAGTGCATGAGCGTGGGACCAATGGCGTTGACCCGAACTCCCCGTGATCCCCACTCCAGAGCCAAGGCCTTAGTCAATTGCACCACCCCGCCCTTCGAGGCCAGATAGGCGCTGGCCAATGGATACGCTCGAAAGCCGCCGATGGAAGCGATGTTGATGATCGATCCATTCTCAGCGGAGAGCATCTCCTGCCCGAATACCTGGCAAGCCAGAAATGTACCCTTGAGATTGAGCGCGATGACTTTGTCAAAGTCGCTCTCTGCGAAGTCCTCAGCCGGGCTGCGAATTGCCGTCCCTGCACTGTTCACCAGAATCTGGGCGTGCCCACCAGTCTTGGCAATACTGGCCCTAACCCCCTCCAACGCGTCCTTGCTCGTCACATCGCACAGGTGACTCCAGGCTGTCCCGCCACAATCGTGAATACGACTCTCCGTCATGGCCAGACCGTCGGCGTCTACGTCGAGGAGATGGATCTGAGCGCCCGCCTGGGCGAGCCCCTTGGCGATGGCCGATCCAAGCCCGCTCCCTGCGCCGGTCACAACTGCCTGATAGCCATGAAAGTCGAACAGTGTTGTTACGAATCCATCGGGAACTTCCTCGAGATTGTCGTTCATTGCCTGTCTTCTCCGGTTGGATTGACGGTGGCGAAACGAGTCCAGTCGACACTTGGATGAAGGCCGCTTGCCTTCGAGACTTGACCCGCGTCTAGAGCCCTAGAAGCCGGCGACGCATTTGTGTGGTGATAAGCCCATACCGACATTCCCTCGTGCACGTGGGCAGTTCCGCAACGCGCTAGTTCGTCAATCAGCGCAGAGAGCACACTCCTAGCTCGGTCCCAAAACCTAGCCAAAGGCACCAAGTTCGAGGCGTCGGCCCCTCCACCCTTGCTTTCGCTATTCATTGATGACCGGCAACCTGCGAATTCTCGCATCGGTGAAGAGGTCAAACTCATCACGACTACGCGTTGAAAACCCAGAAACCACTGCACCCTCGGGTCCAGCCCGGAACCAATGCAGCTTCTCAGGAGGAACAGTAAGCTGACCCCCAGGACGCAAAACGTCCACCATGCGAACCGGCAGGATGGAGTGGTCCTCCGGAGGCAGCCGATGGTGAGTGTTCGGTGACTCCTCGCCTAGCGTGTAGACGAATGCCGTCCCGGCTCGGCACCGAAAAGTCTCTTCCTTTCCCGGTTCACCCAAAACCAGCGGGTGAAGACGCTCAGGGCAGATTTGCCATGAATTCAAGACGATGGCCTCTCTGGTGCGGTACACCACCCGATGCCGTCGATCGGTAGTTTCGGTGACGTGTGCACAAGTTAGTCGGATCAATCGTTTTAGTAAATCGTTTTAGTACCTTGTTACCGATTCGTTACGCATAAGGCGCCTGCTAGAGCTCCAAGGGGGCTCCCGTGGGGTCGCACGCCCGAATGACGAAGAAATGACAACGCCCCAGATTCGGCCACACCACGTCGTGCCTTCCCGGACCAGAGAAGAGCACGTTCGTGGAAGATGCGAGGACGGTGCCTTCGGGTCTTCCAACGCTCTCGACAAACCGCGCCCCTCGGTCCAAAGCCAGACCACAACGGGTCGGGAGTTGCTGACGATCACTCCTCCTCCAAAAAACCGCCGTGACTTCGTCCGGGACACCAGACGAATCAGTGACGCGACTAGCATCGCCAGCCCGCCCATCGGGAATGGTCGGCATCTTCCAGAGTCGGCCGGGGTTGCTCTCTACAGCCCACAGTGCGCTTCCGCCCTCAGACAACACCCTGCCGTTCGGGAAGTCGCGAACCTCAGAGCACCAAGTGATGGCCTGCCCCCCGAGCGACCCGACGATCATGCTTCATCCCTCGCCTCCCTTCCAGCAACCCAAGTCTTCGAAGAGACAACTGCCATTTGGAATGAACCAGCCACAGTTGGGGAGAGTTAGCGATCCCTTGAAGCCCCGGCAGTGAAGACCTGGTCGGCGCCCGTGAATGGAATCCATACTCTCGACGTACGAGGAGGCTGCCGTCACTGCGCGATTCCAGTACCAGGATGAGACCATCACCACGGAACACTCGGACCAGGAATGCCTCTCCAACAAACAGGCGGAAGAACGGATCAGATTCGCCACCTTCATGGATTGATCCAACGGGTGTTTCCGCAATTTCCTCAGCGTTATCCAAGCCAACGGCGAAGTCCCCGGAGCGATCGAAGAAGAACTTGGCCACGACCAGTAGAATGCGGTCTCTTAAGAGCCCATCTTGGGATTGTCACGGAGGTGAGTCCACAAAATGGTTGCACGAGTTCAGAACGATGCCGGGAAACCACTCAAGAGGCCAACACTCAAAGATGTGGCAAGTGCAGCGGGCGTCGACCCATCACTCGTGTCCAAAGTCCTTAACGAGGACCCTCGCGTAAGCCTCACGGAAGCGACAAGGACGCGGATCCTTTGTGCGGTGAAAGAACTTGGCTACCGGCCAAATCTGCGTGCACGAGGATTGCGCCTATCAAGAACGTGGACGTTGGCAGCCGTTTTCCCCGATCTTCGGAACCCCGTCTATGTTCCCATTGTGGAAGGTGCCAGACGCCGTGCAGCGGCACGAGGTTACGGACTCATTCTTGGCACTGCCGACGGCTCCAGCGCGGATCAGCGGTGGGTGGAGCGCCTGTTGCACGATCGAGTGGTGGATGGTCTGCTGCTCGCGTCCGGGCAAGCAAGCGACGAGTTGCTGTCGGCCATTGCATCGGAGGCCGCTCCAGTTGTTGTGGTCAATCGTCAAGTGTCGGGAGTTGAGAGTTGCGTACTCGTCGACGACGCAGCCGCCTGCCGGATAGCTGCCGAACACCTAGCGAGCCTTGGCCACGAGAGAGTAGGAGTCATATCCGGGCCCAAGGCGTCACGCGGAGACTCAGACAGTTCCACGCGCCGAGTTCATGCCTTCGTGGAGCGCATGCGGGAGTTAGGTGGTGAAGTCACCGAGATCTACTCTGAGGATTGGGGAGCCCGGTCGGGGTTCAATGCGGCCACAACCTTGTTGGCTAGATCCCCTGATGTTACTGCCTTGTATGGCACAACGGTCATGTTGGCTTTTGGCATACTGAAGGCGGCCCACAAGTTGGATCTGGGGGTTCCTCAGCGTCTGTCAGTCATCTCGTTGCATGACACCGAGGCCGCTGCCTTCATGGAGCCAGCTTTGACCACTGTCGCACTACCCATGGAGGATCTCGGTGCGATAGGAGTGGATCGACTCATCGACAAGATCGAGGGCAAATCCGTGGGCTTCGAAGTGATCGATACTGGGCCGCAACTCACTCTCCGCGAGAGCACCTCGCGAATCGCTGGACACTGATCCATGCTCCCGTCAGAGGTACCTGAACCCCTTGAGCGCCGGAGTGCTACTACCCCTCGGAGTTAGTAGGCCTGTCACACCTTCGCCAGGGTCAGAAGATTGCCACGAGGCCAGATCTGTTTCGACGCGGATGAACAAGTCGACCGATGTAGTTGCGCCGGGTTCAAGGGAGTTCACGTCATCCCAGCCCGCCAAGCCACTGGTTGCCGGCTCAATTCCGCAGCTTGTGCAGTTGTTCCGATCGTCATCCGATGACAACGCCGATCCATGCTTTGGAGCAGTGCTCACCGTTCCCATAGTCACCCAGTCGGCATTTGAACGAAACGGCTTGAGCTCGGAGACCCCAACTGGGAAATCCTGCGTCGGCTGTATCACGTGCCGCGGTGTTCCAAATACCTCCGTGAGTGCTCGTTCAGCGGGATCCCTCGGCTGGTAGGGCGACTCCTCCCGGCTCATGGACCGCGCCCTTGGCCGCACCCCACCAACCACTAAAACCGAATAGCCGGGGACTGTGCTGAAAACGGTGTTTCGGGCTTGATCGCCAGCGGTGCTGGCGGGAAGTTTTGATGATTGATGATACCGATTGCGGATGTGCCATGCGAAGAAACCAGGTAAGCCGCAGACCGCGGAGATTGATGCCACCACCGAGCTTGTTCGGATGGCGAAAGAACAGGGTCTTGCTCTGACCGATCCTGATCGTCTGCTGAAACAATTGACGAAATGACTGAACACTTCGGCTATCGAAAGCATGATCCTTCAGGGCGCGAGTCCGGCAACATTCGCAATGGAACCCGTGGGAAAACGGTCCCGACGGATTCGGTGGGGGCCATCGACATTGAAGCTCCCAGAGAACGAGCGAGCAAGTTCGAGCCGCAAATCGTCAAGAAACGGCAGTGTTCATAAAGACGCCAAGGTGAAGTGGATGAGATCGTTTTGTCGCTCCACGCCAAAGAATTGACCACGGGTGAGAACAGTGCTCACTTCGCAGAAATTCATGGCGCACGTGTCTCGATGGAAACCACTTCCCGGATCACTGACAAGGTGATCGAGGAAATGAACGAATGGTCCTCAAGACCGTTGGATGAGAAGTAGCGGTGCGTATTCATTAAGGCAGACGCCCGCGAAAATCCGTGACAGTCACGTGGCCAACAGGCCGATTTACGCAGCTTTGGGAATCACCCGGAGGCGCTGAGAGGAACATTCTGGGGCGGTGCTTCACAAGGGCCGGGACAGGTGGTGAAGGCGCCAAGTTCGCCGGTGTCGGTCCTGACTGACATTCGCAACAGAGGAACCAGGGACATGTTCACTTTTAGTGTGTGTCGGACTCAAAGGTCTGCCGGAAGTAGTGGGCAACGTGTGGCCGCTAAC
>JBIISH010000058.1:0-8249 GCA_044341115.1 Candidatus Nanopelagicales bacterium | reverse complement strand
TAAGGGCACATGGGAGGCCATCGTTTGGCCACTCGCTCCCGGGATCGCGGTCTCCCCTGGCGCAAACACCTCCATCACAACCACGTCATCTGCCAGGCCTAGCGCTTGACCAAATTCCTTGGAGAAAAGCGCCGTGCGGTAGTAATGGTGTGCTTGGAACGCCACGATGACTCTGCCGGTCCCCACAACTTCGCGGGCAGCGGTCAAAGTCGCGGCGATTTCTGTTGGGTGGTGTGCGTAGTCATCAAACACGCGGATGTTGTTCACCACGCCCTTTAAATCAAATCGCCTACGCGTACCGGTGAATTCGGCGAGCCCTGACCTCATTTGCTCTGGGGCTATACCGAGGCCAATTCCGGCAACCCAGGCACCCAGGGCATTGAGCGCGTTATGGCGGCCAGGGACTTGCATAACAGGGGTGCCTAACCGGACGCCATCATGAACGGCAGTGAAACTCCATCCGTCTGGTCCCTTTTCCTCATTGACCATCAAATAGTCCGCATCGGCTGCGGCACCATAGGTACGCACATCCACTCCGGCGGCTCGAGCGCGGGCAGTCATTGCCACCGCACCTGGGTCATCGGCGCACGCAACAAGAAAGCCGCCACGATCTCGAATACCGAGGGCAAACTCGTCGAATCCGGCTTCGATTGCCTCGAGGGAGCCCCAGTGATCGAGGTGATCGGCCTCAATATTGGTGACAACGCCGGCAATAGGAGCTAGTTCAAGGAAAGCACCGTCGCTCTCATCTGCCTCCACCACAAAGATGTCACCTGACCCCACATGGGCATTGGCACCAGATGCGTTGAGTTCACTCCCAATGGCAAAACAAGGGTCGATGCCGCAATGTTGAAGTGCCACAGTCAACATCGAGGTGGTGGTGGTCTTGCCGTGCGTGCCAGTAACAGCAACTCCCCGATATCCCGACATCACAAAAGCCAACGCCTGCGCTCTCGTCAGGATCGGAATGCCTCGCTCCATCGCGGCCAGACGCTCGGGGTTGGTCGCCGGAATCGCAGTAGACACCACGAGGGTGTCGACGTCGGTTACCCAACTCGCATCATGACCCACATGCGTTCGCACGCCAAGAGCTTGCAGCGCGGCGAGACGGCGGGAATCCTTCGCGTCACTTCCAGAAACCGTCACTCCACGATCAAGCATCACCCTGGCGATTCCTGACATGCCAGCGCCACCAACGCCCACAATGTGAACCCGGCCAAGATCAGTCAACTTATGCGGCAGCATCTCCACGTTTCCCACTCATCTCTCCCACCGAAAGAATCCAACGGGCCATGCGCTCATCAGAATTACGATCTCCAAAATCCGATGCAGCTCGGCTCATCGAGATTAATCTTTGTTCATCGTGCAGGATCTGTGGGACCGCGGCACGGAGCCACTCCGGGGTGAGTTCTTCATCACTCACCAGCAGTCCACCACCTGCATTCACCACGGGAAGGGCGTTCAACCGCTGTTCACCATTCCCCACCGGAAGTGGCACATACACCGCGGGAAGACCTACGGCGGCGAGTTCAGCACACGTCATCGCACCTGCTCTCGTGAGCGCCAGATCGGCCACCGCATAGGCCTCGGCCATATCTGCGATGTACGGCACGGGAAAGTAGCCGGGCATAGAAGCCGGCTCTTGGTTTCTGGTGCCGTAGGAATGTACGACGACGATTCCCGAGGCTAAAAGATCCGGTAGTGCTTGCTCTAGCGCAGAGTTCAGCCGGACAGCACCCTGCGATCCCCCAAATACGAGCAATACCGGAGCCTCCAGTGGAATTCCCCAGCGATCTCGCGCACCCTCACGACCCGACGTCCGATCCAGTGAGGTAATCGACCGGCGCATGGGCATCCCCATCGAGCGGGAATGCGGAAGCACCCCGGCCACCACGCTTGCAGTGTGCGGTGTGAGACGCGCACCGAGTTTGTTAGCAAGTCCCGGGGTGGCATTGGCTTCGTGAATAACGAGTGGAACCCCTTGACGCCAAGCAGCCAGATATCCGGGTACCGCGGCGTATCCACCAAACCCGACAACGACGCGCGCCTGGGAACTGCGCAGGTGGGCACGGGCGGTGCGCACCGATGAACTCAGGGCTGGCCAGATACGTAGCAGATCTGTGCTCACCCTCCGAGGAAATGGGACCGCAGTCGTGGTGACAAGCGGGTAGCCGCGCGCCGGGACGAGTTCGGATTCGAGTCCCCGCTCTGAACCAATAAAAGAAATCGAGACTGACGAATCTAATCGACGCACAGCATCAGCAGTATTGAGCGCTGGTTCAATGTGACCGGCAGTTCCGCCCGCAGCAAAAACGATATGCATGCAAATCTCAACGTTTGCGCAATGAACGAGCCGTTGAATGCCTGCGCAGTGCGCGACGAGCACCCGGTTCTTGACGGGCGAAAGCCATGACCATGCCCAACGCAACCAGTGTTGGAACCAGTGAAGATCCACCATATGAAACGAGGGGCAGTGGTACACCCGTGATGGGCAGCACACCCAACACTCCACCAATGTTGATCATCGCCTGTACAACGATCCACGAGCCAACACCTGCCGATGCCAAGCGAACAAAAGGATCTGACGTTGTTCTCGACAACCTAAAAATCGCAAAAGCCATGGCACCGAGGAGAACCAGAATTGAGAAGGTCCCCACCATTCCCAGTTCTTCACCGATCACCGAGAAAATAAAGTCGGTGTGCGCTTCTGGCAGAGAACCCCATTTTTCTCGACTGGCCCCTAGCCCGACACCCCAAAAACCTCCGGTTCCCAGGGCGTACTGTCCCTGAGTTACCTGCCAGCCCACACCTAAACGATCCTCGTCAGGGTTTAACCAGGAGGTGATTCTGTCCATTCGATAGGGCGCGAGTAACGTCAAAATCCAGATGCTGAGGAGTGAAATCCCACCCATGAGAGCGAAGAGCCGAAGAGGCGCGCCAGCAGCGAAGAGCATTCCCGCCAAGATGGCGCCGAGCATGAGCACATTGCCTACATCGCCCTCAGCCAACACCAAGAGCATCATGATCAAACCAACCGGAACAACTGGCACCAAGAGCGATTGCCACGTGTGCGGTCCGCGGCGCTCACGGGAGAGCATGAAAGCCCCCCACACAACAAGTGCATATTTGGCAAACTCTGACGGCTGCAATCGGAAGGGGCCGAAAATTTCGATCCAGTTCCGTTGGCCAGCCACCTCAACCCCAATGATGAGGACGGCAACGAGCAGAACCCCTGCTATTCCCAAGAGTGGCCAGGCGAACGACTTCCAGAAATGCGTCGACGTGCGAACAACCACGAACATGACCGCAACACCCAACACTGCGAACATGAGTTGTCGTAGGGCGATCGTGTACGGCGAGCCAAAAATCTCGACGCTTCGAATCGTTGAGGCAGATAGCACCATGATCAAGCCGAGTACCAGGAGCAACATGGTGCTGCCCAGCAGTATGTAATAGGTACTCAGCGGGTGACTGAGTAGCAACCTGAGCCCGCGGGCAGCACTGGGAGGGGCAGGGTTCGGTTCGGCGTCAGATAAAACATCACTCTCCGGGCGACCATGCCCTGATTCACTCACGCGGAATCACCTCCGCGAAAGCGAACAGCCTCAGCGAAAAGATCGCCTCGGTGGGAGTAGTCACGGAACATATCCCACGAGGCACAGCCCGGAGCCAGTAAAACGGTATCGCCGGCGCGGGCAACTTCCATCGCACGATCGACCGCCAATGCCATGGTCCCAGTCTCACCGCCATCGAGCACCGTCACGTGGACATCTGGCGCGTGTCGGGACAAAGACTCCGCCAACACCCCCCGGTCTACCCCCAGCAATATCGCTGCCCGCAATCGAGGAGCTGCGCTTTTCACTAATTCGTCGAATTCCTGACCCTTTGCCATGCCCCCAGCTATCCACACGATGGATGGATAGGCCGACAGTGACGTTTGAGCTGCATGCGCGTTCGTCGCCTTTGAATCGTCTACGTAATCCACATCGTTGATGCGCGCGACGAAACTAATCCGATGGGGGGCGGGTGAAAAAGCGATCAGACCGTCACGGACCGCAGTTGCCGGCACTCCATAAGCGCGCGCGAGTCCAGCTGCAGCCAGCGCATTCGCGACATTGTGGGGAGCAGATGGTTGAACGTCGGCGACGGTCGCTAATTCCTGAGCCGTGTTTCGGCGATCTTCAACAAAAGCCCGATCAATCAGGATGTCGTCGACCACTCCGAGCATCGAGACATCCGGAACGCCGAGCGTGAAGCCAATCGCACGGGCTCCCTCAACTACATCGGCCTCTTCGACCATTCGAAGTGTGGCTTCGTCTTCGACATTAAAGATGGCTGCCTGTTGAACTCGTTCGTAAATGCGAGCTTTGGCAGCGACGTAGGAATCCATGCTGCCGAAGTGATCAATGTGATCGTCAGCGATGTTTAGACACACCGACGCCAGTGGGCTGATGGAATGCACAAATGGCAGTTGAGGTGCTCCCACCTCAACAACGATCGCATCCATGAGGTCATGCATGACCACATCGACGATCGAGTGGCCAATATTCCCAGCAGCGACAACCCGCAATCCGGCCGACTGCAACATGGATTCGCACATCAGGGTTGTTGTGGTTTTGCCATTAGTGCCAGTGACGCACAGCCACGGGGCAGCGGTTGCCGGCGCTCGCAGGTTCCAGGCGAGTTCAAGCTCGCCCCACACTGGCACGTCCATGGCCACAGCGGAAACGATCAAGGGATCACTGGGCCGAAGGCCGGGTGAGACCACGAGCAGATCACTCTGCGGGATCGGTCCTTGATGGGCCAAATCGATGGTGGCTCAGAGCGCCCCCAATATTTCAGCTCGTTCACGCTGCTTTTCTCCATCAGAACTATCAACGATGGTCACAATGGCGCCAAGTTGCATCAGAGCATCTGCCGCGGCAAAGCCAGCGACCCCGATTCCTGCCACAGTCACGCGGACGGGAGTCCAATCCGAATCGCGGTGCAGGATCATGCCCGCACCCACTCCGCGTAGAACAGGGTCAAGCCGGCTCCGATGCACAGGCCTTGAATGATCCAAAAACGAACGACGATCTGAATCTCTGGCCAGCCAAGCATTTCAAAGTGATGATGTAACGGTGCCATTCGCAAAATTCGGCGACCTGTGAGTTTGAAGGATCCCACTTGACCAATCACCGACAAGGTGGTGATCAAGAAGAGGCCAGCAAGAAGCGGCAACAGCAGCTCGGTACGGGTGAGGATCGCAAGACCGGCAATTCCACCGCCCAAAGCGAGAGATCCTGTATCTCCCATGAAGATCCGAGCAGGCGCGGTGTTCCACCATAAAAAACCGAAACTCGCACCGGCCGCAGCAGCAGCAACCATTGCTAGATCTAACGGATTTTGAGTGTTGTAACAAAATGGCGTTACTTCGAAAGCACAGTTTTGTCCGTACTGCCAGATTGCCAGGAGAACATAGGCCAGAAAGCTCATGATGGACGCGCCCACAGCTAGGCCATCGAGCCCATCGGTGAGGTTCACGCCATTTGTGGTGGCCGTAACTAAGAACCAGACCCATACAAGGAAAAGCCCGAGCGGTAACACGAAGTTTGTATCGCGGACAAACGAGATCGCCATCGATGCCGCGGTGTTTCCGGCCTGGTCGGGAAACTGCACCGAGAGGTACGCAAAAGAGAACGCGACTACCGCCTGACCGAATAGTTTGGTCCGAGCTCGGAGTCCGGTACTGCGCTGCTTAAAGATTTTCAGATAGTCATCAGCCAAACCCACTAAACCGAGTCCCACCATCAGGTAAAGAACCAGGAGGGCGGAAATCGAAACTGGCCGCCAAGTGATCAGGTGAGTGAGAAAGTAACCCGCCAGAACCGCGATGATAATCGCCACGCCACCCATCGACGGAGTTCCGCGCTTGGCTTCGTGGTCCGGGTAAAATTCTGTTTCAGTCGAACTTCTAATGGCTTGTGCGTATCCGTGTCGGGCCAGCAACTTGATCAAGAGTGGGGTACCGATAAGCGAGAAAATCGTGGCTATGGCGCCAGCGATCACCACAAGCCTCATGCGGTATCTCCTCCATGCGCGCCAGCTGCTTCATGAGAAAGAGCTGCAGCCACGGTTTCCAAACCTATTCCGCGAGAGGCCTTAACAAGTACGACGTCGCCGCGGCGAGTCTCACTACGCAAAATGGCCAATGCCGATTCAGCGTCTGGGACCCAGCGCGATTCCTCGCCCCACGAACCTTCATTGCTAGCACCCAGGTGCATCACGCGAGTGCCCGCGCCAACACAAATCAACTGCGAAATATCGAGGCGCACCGCAAGGCGTCCTATTGCGTCGTGCTCCTCGACGGAGTCAGCCCCCAACTCGAGCATCTCTCCTAGCACTGCCCACGTGCGGCCTTCACCCCGCATTGATGCCAAGGACTTCAATGCGGCCCGCATCGACTCAGGATTAGCGTTGTACGCGTCATTGATGAGAGTTATCCCACTCGGAGTTGTGGTCACCTCCATCCGCCACTTGCTTTCAATGCGAGCCACGGAGAGCAGTTCGGCCACCGAAGCCAACGGGATTCCTACTTCACGAGCAACTGCCGCAACTGCTAACGCATTAGAAACAAAGTGCTCGCCATGAACCGCAAGAGAAACATGGGCCTTCTCCTGTCCATTGACCAACTCAAAATGGGCTCGGGCCTGATCATCTAGGCCGACATTCTCAGCACGAACATCAGCCTCTGCACCCTCACCGAAAGTTACAACCCGAGCTGATGTTCGATAAAGTTCGGCGCTGATCAATGGCTCACCTGCGGGCACAATCGCACACTGCGAATCTGCAAGACCCTCTAGTATTTCCGCTTTTGCCTGAGCTATTGCACCGCGCGATCCCAGCACGCCAAGGTGGGCGGATCCAACATTGGTGATCACAGCGATATCGGGAGATGCCACAGAGCAGAGATACCGGATGTGGCCTGGACCTCTCATCCCCATCTCAAGAACCAAGAACCTTGTGCCGATCGGAGCTGCGAGAACGGAAAGGGGTACTCCTACCTCAGTGTTGAGCGAACCATGTGCTGCCACTGTCGTACCCGCCGACTGCAGAACCGTGGCGAGAAGATCCTTTGTCGAAGTTTTCCCGCTGGATCCTGTAATCGCGATCACCGAAAGTTGGCCGGACTCTGCGAGTTTATTTCGCCACCATCGCGCCCACTGCCCCAATGCCTCGATGGGGTCAGGAACCACAATGCAAGGAATTGGCAAGATGCGAGTTGTTATTGCGACAACGGCGCCGGCACCAAGTGCGACTTCGGCAAAATCATGCCCGTCGACCTGCTCTCCCGCAATCGCGACGAAAGCCACGCCTGGTGTGACCAGGCGGGAATCAACCACTGCCCCGCTGACTATTTCTCGAGGATCACCGTGAAGTTCTCCTCCGATGATGTCGGATAGCTCGCCGACGCTGATCGCAGTCACGTGCGCTCCTCCGCCAGTGCGGCACGCGCAATTTCCCGATCATCAAAAGGCAAGATTTGATCGCCAATCTGCTGTCCTGTTTCATGGCCTTTCCCCAGCACTAACACCACATCACGCTCAGATGCGATCGCGATCGCATGCCTGATGGCCGTAGCGCGATCTGCAATATCTTCAACGTCCACCGAACCAGTGACGCCTGCGATCACAGCTGCTCTGATCGCTGCCGGATCCTCATCGCGCGGATTGTCGTCGGTCACCACTACATGATCACCCATCGAGGCAGCCGCGCCCATGAGGGGGCGCTTCGACTGATCACGATCACCACCTGCACCCAAGACGATGACAACACGCCCAGTCACGGCCTCGCGGGCAAGTTGCACCATCCGCGAAATGGCATCGGGGGTATGCGCGTAGTCAACTATCACGAGTGGTGCTTGAGGGGCCTCAATGATTTCACAACGCCCTGGAACACGGACTTGACCAATTGCCGCAGCAGCTGTCCCCGGCGCCACACCTAGATGCACAGCCATCGCAAGTGCAACCGCCGTATTAGCCGCATTGACCGCACCGGGCATAGGCAGTCGCATCTCGATCGTGACCTCATCAGGTCCGGTAATGTGCGCTGCCATTCCTTGGTGGGTAATGCGCCAATCTGCAGGTGACCCACTTGCCGAAACAGTGACGACCTGATGGCCATGTGATGCCGAAACTTCCCCTACTTGGGCGGCGAGTCGCTGTCCCCATTCATCGTCAACGCAGATGACACTGCATCGCGATCGTTCA
>JBIISH010000057.1:0-8315 GCA_044341115.1 Candidatus Nanopelagicales bacterium | reverse complement strand
GTTATCTGAACGACGACGTCATGACACTCTGGCCGTTGTTGGTCCTTTGGGAACACCATTCTCTCTGCCTAAGTCACCGGTTTCATGTGTCATCGTTGGTGGTGGGTATGGCAGCGCGCCGCTATTTGTGTTAGCCGAGCAACTTCGCGATCGCGGCTGCCGAGTTGATGCGGTACTGGGTGCCAGCACCGAAGAAAAACTCTTTGGCGTTTTGGAATTGAAGCGACTTGCGACCGCCATCACTGTCACTACTGACGATGGATCCACCGGATTCAAGGGAAACGTTGCTGACGTCCTCCCGGAACTCATCGATCGCGTCAACGCTGATGTTGTGTACGCATGCGGGCCGATGGGGATGCTTTCGGCCGTGGCTGAAATTGCAACGCGTAAGCGTGTATTTAGTCAGTGTTCGGTGGAGGAAGCGATGGCGTGCGGAATCGGCGTGTGCATGACCTGCGTCCTTCCAGTCATTGGTGATGACGGAGTAACCCGCATGGTGCGTTCTTGCATCGACGGCCCCACTTTTCGTGGAGATCGAGTGCGTTGGTCTGACGTCGGAACGGTTCCAGAAGACACGTACGGCGCTCCGCTAAGTGGTGCTCGGTCATGAGTCGCGCACTCATCGTTAAGTCATCGTCATCGGCCGGCCCATCCTCGAGGGTAGACATGACCGCATCATTTGCCGGTCTGGAACTTCCTAGCCCCATGCTCACCGCTTCAGGCTGCGCAGCAGCCGGGAAAGAGTTGGACGCATTCTTTGACATCACTGCGATCGGTGGTGTGGTGACGAAAAGCATCATGATGCAGCCACGGTCGGGGCGAGCCACTCCTCGAATGGCGGAAACCCCCAGCGGAATGCTTAATTCCATTGGCCTGCAAGGCCCAGGCCTTGATCGATTCATCGAAGAAGACCTGGCGTGGCTCAACAATCGCGGCGCACGCACGATCGTGTCCATTGCCGGAGAAACCGCTGAGGAATTCGGCAAGATCGCTCAACGGTTGCGCAATGTGGGTGGGTTTGAAGCGATCGAGGTCAACATTTCCTGCCCCAACGTTGCTGATCGGGGTCAGGTTTTCGCCTGTAATTCAGTGAGCGCTGCCCAGGTGGTCCAGGTAGTTAAGCGAAACTCTGATGCGCGCATGCCGATCTTCGCAAAGCTCTCACCGGATGTCACAGACATCGTCGAGATTGCAGATTCGGTTATCAAGGCAGGTGCAACCGGTGTTTCACTGATCAATACCTTGCTCGGAATGGTCATCGACCCCGTAACGATGCGGCCGGCGCTGGCTGGAATCACCGGTGGCCTTTCGGGTCCGGCGATTCGGCCCGTGGCCGTGCGTTGCGTGTGGAGTGTTCGGCAAGCATTCCCTGATATCCCGATCATCGGAATGGGAGGGATCAGATCGGGTACTGATGCACTGGAATTCATCCTCGCCGGAGCAAATGCAGTGTCCGTAGGAACCAGTATTTTCAATGACCCATCAGCGCCATTCCGTATTCATGGTGAATTGCAGGTGGCATTGGCTGAGCGGGGTTTCTCCTCGCTTGCTGAAGCAGTGTCCTACGCGCATCGCCCCGCAGATGTCAATCGCCCCGATCCGATCACCTCAGAGCAGTCATCTGATGATGACTGGGATTTCATTTCCGAATGAGTTCCATGCGTGTGACTTTCCCCCGTGCACCCATCGCGGTGGCGCTCGATGCACCTTCGCTCGCAGATCTGCGCACGTGGGCCGAAGAGACCGCTCCGTTCGTGTCGTGTCTGAAGGTGGGACTTGAAGTTTTTTATCGAGACGGCCGCGAGGCAGTGGTTGCTGCGCGCGAGGGTGCACTCTCTGCAGGAGTTACCGATTCCATGCTCTTTCTCGATGTGAAGTTGCACGACATTCCCGCAACGGTTCGCGGAGCGGCAGATGCCCTTCGCGACATTGCGCCAGATTTTCTCACCGTGCACGCATCTGGTGGCCCAGACATGATCGCTGCGGCTTGCGCGGTACTTCCGAATACGCGTATTACTGCCGTCACGGTCCTGACCAGTTTGGGCCCTCGTGATCTGGCCACGCTCGGTCTTGATGGTGCACCGGAGGAGATCGTGGTGCGGTGGGCAGCGATGGCCGTTGATGCAGGTGCCCGAGCAATTGTGTGTTCCCCCTTAGAAGTCGCCGCGGTACGGGCGGCAGTTCCCGATGATGTCGTGCTGATAACCCCAGGCGTGCGCCCGGTCGGGGCAGGCACCGATGACCAAAAGCGGGTCACCACGCCCGCGGACGCCATCCGCATGGGCGCTGACCTTCTCGTGATTGGGCGACCCATCACCGGGGCCGCAAAGATGGCTGATGCGGCCCGATCTATCGGCCTTTCTTTGACCGAGGTTGGCGGCACTTCATGACGATGCCAGTGCGGACCAACGAAGAGCGTGATGCCGCCCTTGTCTCGGCGCGCGCCGTTCGACGAGACAGGGCGCAATTGCGTGATGACATCAGGAATGGCCAATTGAGTGCATGCGAGGTGCTCACCGGATATGAATCGAACGAGGGTTGGGCAAAGGTCAAAGTGAATTGGCTCCTCGAATCCATCCCCGGAATGGGCCAGGTCAAGGTTTCATCACTTATGGATCAGCTTCGCATCGCGCCGAGCAGGCGCGTTCGTGGACTAGGGATTCATCAACGGGCAGCCCTCGTCGATTCACTCAAGGATCGCAATGCCTGAAATCGCGATATCTGAAAACGCGATGTCTAACCTCGCGCCGCTGATTGTGGTTTCTGGCCCTTCGGGGGTAGGCAAGAGCACTGTGGTCACTGAAGCGCTGCGCCTTGACCCGAGTATTTGGTTATCCGTTTCCGCGACGACTCGTTCGCCGCGGCCAGGTGAAGTGAATGGCGAGCACTATTTCTTCCTATCCCAGGAGGAATTTGATGAACTCGTGGCAACCGGGGGTTTGCTGGAGTGGGCCGAATACGCCGGGAATAGGTACGGAACCCCTCGAGAGGCCGTGGCTGCGCATCGAATGGCCGGTCAGCCCGTATTGCTTGAGATTGAGGTTCAAGGTGCCCGCCAGGTGCGCAGCAGCGTCGCTGATGCCACTTTGGTGTTTCTAGCACCGCCAACTGCCGAAATCCTTGAGGAGCGTCTTCGCAATCGAGGCACCGAGGAGGAGGCTGTGGTCGCCGCCCGATTGGAGGTGGCCACGGCTGAACTCGCTGCTGCGGGGGAGTTCGATGTGGTCCTGGTGAATGCCGAGGTCGGCCAGTGTGCCCAGGCATTGCTAGACTTTGCCATTCGAGGCATTGGCTAGGCGCTTGATGTGGCTAGTGGCCCTGAGACCCATTCGTTTCCCACCTGCAGATGAGGCTTGACCGTGAGCACAGGACGCCCCGAAGGCATCACCTATCCGTCCATCGATGCCTTGCTTGAGAAGACAGATTCCAAGTACTCGCTGGTGAGCTACGCAGCTAAGCGCGCGCGGCAGATCAATGCTTACTATTCCCAGCTCGGCGAGGGCCTACTCGAATACGTCGGCCCCCTCGTTGAAACCCATGTTCAAGAGAAGCCGCTCTCCATTGCCCTCCGTGAGATCGATGCAGGTTTGCTCACTGTTGTTCCTTTTGATCCAGCCGAGGAGCAGGTTGTCGTTGAAGTTGTCGCGGCAGCCGATCCCTTCGTAGTTGTTGAAGAGGAGACGACCGACTAGTTCGGTCGTCTAACGCCCGATGGTGCAGGAGTCACCTGTCGTCTTGGGTGTTGCCGGCGGCATCGCCGCTTACAAAGCCGTCGAACTACTCAGAATCCTGCGCGAATCCGCGATTGATGTTGTCGTCGTGCCTACCGCTAATGCACTTCGCTTTGTAGGGTCACCCACATGGGAAGCGCTTTCGGGCCGACCAATAGCGACCGATGTGTGGGCCAACACCCACCAGGTGCCGCACGTGCGATTAGGACAACAGGCACGCGCAGTGGTTGTTGCGCCGGCCACCGCTGATCTCCTGGCTAGGGCAGTATCGGGAATCGCCGATGATCTCCTCACCAACACCTTGCTCACTGCTTCGTGCCCCGTAATCATGGCCCCAGCAATGCACACTGAGATGTGGCAGCACCCGGCTACCCAGCGCAATGTGCAGATATTGCGTGCGCGAGGGGTGATCGTGCTGGAACCTGCCGTCGGCCGCCTTACAGGTACCGACTCTGGCCCTGGTCGCTTGGCGGATCCATCGGCGATCGCCCATGCAGTGCGCGATGTTCTGCGCCGCCGTCCCCAACCAGATTTGCTCGGAGTGCGGGTGCTGATTAGTGCAGGTGGCACCCGAGAGTCGTGGGATCCCGTTCGCTTCATCGGCAATCGGAGTAGCGGTCGGCAAGGTATCGAATTGGCCCGAACCGCAATCAGCAGGGGAGCCGAGGTCACACTCGTGGCCGCCGCCATCGAAGTCGAGCCACCTGCCGGGGCTTTGGTGGTACGAGTGGAGTCCGCTGAAGATCTCAGAGCTGCCATGCATGCTCATGCGCAAGATGCTGATGTGGTGGTCATGGCGGCGGCGGTCGCGGATTTTCGCCCTGCCGACATTGAGAACGACAAAATAAAGAAGAGCGACTCCGGCTCCGTGCCAGAATTAGCCCTCGAACGCACTACCGATGTGTTGGCTGAATTGGTAGTGAAACGGGGTGAATCCAGGGCACCTTTCATCGTGGGATTCGCGGCTGAGACCGCTCGCGATTCCGAAGATCTGCTCACCCTCGGGCAAGAGAAACTCGCGCGGAAGGGCTGTGATCTGCTCGTCGTCAATGACGTAGCCGCCCACGACGTTTTTGGCTCGACGCACAACTCAGTGCTGATTTTGAGTCGAGCTGGCGAGCCGGTAGTTCTTGTTCACCAGCCCAAAGAGGACATAGCCGATGCGCTCTGGGACACGGTGCGCGATCGGATCCCGGCCAGATAGCCGGTGCTCGTGTAGAGTTTTGGTCGGTCAAGAGCACCAGCGCTAAGTCCCGGCTCGCTGGTCGGCAACCCTCCTCCGCGGTGGGGTGCTCCGGGAGCAGACCAGGCCTCATCCGAGGCAAGCGCGAGTCCTGACCGCAGGGCTGCGAGGAGCCTGATCTAGGGAGAGTTACACGTGTCAAACCGCTTGTTCACATCAGAGTCAGTCACTGAGGGTCACCCAGACAAAATGGCGGACCAGATTAGTGATGCCATCCTTGATGATCTTCTGCGCCAAGACCCACGTAGCCGGGTGGCGGTTGAGACGATGCTCACGACCGGTCAGGTGCACGTTGCTGGCGAGGTGACCACCGAAGGTTTTGCAGATGTCATGAAATTAGTGCGCGATACCGTCATGGAAATTGGTTATGACTCGTCGGCCAAGGGTTTTGATGGCGAGTCGTGTGGCATCTCGGTGTCGATCGGCAAGCAGTCACCAGATATCGCGCAGGGTGTCGACGATGCAATCGAAGAGCGCGAGGGTGCAAGTTCTGATCCGCTTGATCGTCAGGGCGCGGGGGACCAAGGTTTAATGTTTGGGTTCGCGTGCACTGACACAGTCGATTTGATGCCTCTGCCCATTTCCTTGGCGCAGCGGTTGGCACAGCAGCTCACCGCCGTTCGCAAAGACGGGACCATGCCGTACCTGCGGCCAGACGGCAAAACTCAGGTCACCATTGCTTACGATGAGAACGATCGACCCATCAGGATCGACACGGTTGTGGTGAGTAGCCAGCATGCCCGTGACATCAGTTTGGAAAACATGCTGACCCCGGATGTACGAAAGTACGTTGTCGAGCCCATTTTGTCGACAATCGATCTTGATTCCAGCGATTACCGTCTGCTGGTGAACCCCACCGGTCGCTTCGAAGTCGGCGGCCCTATGGGTGATGCTGGCCTGACCGGTCGCAAAATCATTGTTGATACCTACGGTGGCATGGCCCGACATGGTGGCGGAGCGTTCTCTGGCAAAGATCCATCAAAGGTGGACCGTTCGGCGGCATACGCGATGCGCTGGGTGGCCAAGAATGTTGTGGCTGCGGGGCTTGCTACCCGCTGCGAGGTTCAAGTTGCCTACGCGATTGGCAAAGCCCACCCGGTGGGAGTATTCGTGGAGACTTTTGGCACGGGGGTAATCGCCGACGAAGCAATCCAAGAGGCGGTACTTCGAGTCTTTGACCTTCGCCCGGCTGCGATCATCCGCGATTTGGATCTCCTGCGGCCCATTTATCGAGTGACGAGTGCCTACGGACACTTTGGGCGCCCACAGGGAACCAACGAGCTTCTCGACTCTGATGACCCGACCAAGCGCACCAAGGTTGGCCCCACGTTTACCTGGGAAAACACCGACCGCGCAGAGGATCTCCGCTCGGTCGCCGGCATCTAGTCAGGGGGACAGCATTCCCGACTCGGATCAACTCACCCTGATCGGTTCGCCTTCCCGAAAGGCAAAACCGGTAAAGGTGGCTGAGTCGATTGCGGCCATCGACCCGGTAGCGGTGGTGCGCATTGATACCCCGGTGCCACATCTGGATCGGGACTTTGACTACTCAGTTCCGGCTCGGTGGTCGGATCTAGCTGTTGTGGGGGCTCGCGTTCGGGTTCGATTCGCCGGTCGATTGATGGATGCCTGCATTGTTCGACGAGAAGCCACGTCAGACCTTGCTGTCCTCAAACCCATCGACCGCGTTGTCGGCACCGTGCCGATGTGCACCCCGGAAACTCTGCAGTTGATTTCGGCAACTGCGCACCGTTACGCGGGAACCCTGTGGGATGTGATGCGAACAGCTGTGCCGCCGCGGCATGCCCGTGCAGAGGCAGTGTTGCCAGAGGTGAGTGACTGGCGCAGCTCATCGGGTGTCACTGAGTCCACCTGGTCGGGCATATCGCACAGTGCGGGCTTGATGAAGCGGATCGAGGGGGCAGAACCGGTCAGAGCGGCCTGGAACAGCGTGCCCGGAACTTCCTGGACCGAGCAGGTAGCCGAGTTGATCAATCAAGTGACCGCAACTGAATCCGGTTCGGTGTTGGTGTTGGTACCGGATGTGAGCGATGTTGAGCGCGTGTGTCGTGCTATTCCGGATGCATGTGATGCCGGTGCGGTGGCGGTGATCGGTGCACACGTGGGCCCGCAAGCTCGATATGCAGCTTTTCTTCGGGCCATGTTCGGAGCTGCGCGCATAGTCGTAGGTACTCGCACCGCTGCTTTCACACCCATGCCTGACCTGCGGCTCATAGTCATGTGGGATGACGGAGATGATGTCTATGCCGATCCGCATGCGCCCTATTGGGATGCGCGCGAGGTCGCAGCTCTTAGATCACATCTTGCCAACTGCCATCTACTCGTAGGTGGACCAGCGCGCACAGTGGTTGTGCAGCAGTGGTGTGAATCTGGATGGGCAACATCACTCACCCCAGAAAAGAGCGTTCTTGCTGCAGTTGCCCCTCGAGTGCAGGCCGTCGAGCCAGATGATTTCAGAAAGGACGAGGCTGCGGCGTACGCCCGGATTCCCAGTGCCGCATGGCAGATAGCGCAAACTGGGCTTAAGGCCGGACCTGTTCTTGTGCAGGTGGCCCGTCGAGGTTACGTGCCGCTCTTGGCGTGTCAGAAGTGTCGAACTCCTGCGGAGTGTTCCTGTGGGGGAGCCTTCGCACTCGTTGCTGGTTCGTCAATCCCGGTGTGTTCGCGGTGTGGCTCACTCGCGTCGAGTTGGCGGTGTAGCCATTGTGGAGGCAGCAATCTTCGGGCGATGTCCGTCGGTGTCGAGCGCACGGCTGAAGAACTAGGCAGAGCATTTCCTGGGGTTCGGATTATTTGGTCGCAGGCCGAGCACATGGTGCGCGAGGTCTCCGCTGAGCCCGCACTCGTCGTTGCTACACCCGGAGCTGAGCCTGAGGCCGCAGCCGGCTACGAAGCCGTGATTTTACTTGACGCTCATGGGGCCGGAACAGGTCTTGGTGCGGGGGAGGCCCAGGTGCGCAGGTGGTTCCATGCTGCCGCCCTTGCTCGGCCAAAGGCGCAGGTTATGGTCACCTCTCCCATTAACTCGGCCACTGTTCAGGCATTAGTGCGATGGGATTCGGTGTGGTTCGCAGCGCGCGAACTGGACGAACGCAGAGCTACCGGATTACCCCCCGCTAGCCGGGTCGCGGCGCTTGAAGGCGATGCCACCTCGGTTCGAGAGGTGGAGCAGTCGATCGAGGTTGCGCACCGAACGTTAGGGCCGGTGGAATTGGGTGAGGAGAAAGTTCGCCTACTCGTTCTCGTCGACCGGGCTCTTGGGACGGTTCTCAGTGAAGAACTCATGCGGATCTCGGTGCGTCGATCTGCCGATAAGGCTG
>JBIISH010000056.1:0-8334 GCA_044341115.1 Candidatus Nanopelagicales bacterium | reverse complement strand
ACATGCCAAGCGATCTTGCTCCTGCGGAGCACGGTTGCAGAGCAAATCTGAAGCGAGGCTTTCAATTTTCAGTTGTTGTGTGCACAATTCGGTGTGATCACGCGCAGATATGCCGCCCTTGTCCTTTCCGCTGGCCTAGTAGCAGGAATGCTCGGCATTCCAGCCGTTCAGGCGGAGCCAACGGCTCAGCCAATGGCGCAGCCAGCAGCCGCAACCATCGCTGGCACTCCCACCGAACTGCTAGCTACGCTCCCCGTCACCGAGCCGCTCACCGTCGGATACACGGGCGGCCTGTTCATCTCACCTGCAGACTTGAAGAAGAAGGACTCACGCGGCTGCAGTTACCGCAACCAGGTTTTACTGAAGCTCGCGACCAAGAAGCCGAGGATCGGTAAGAAGTGCACGCTGTCTGGTGGTGAGTGGCGCGCAGACTTCGGCCGCACTGTCATCAAGAAAGCAAGTCAGGTCAAGCTCGGCAAACTACTTCCGGACAAGTTCGTCTACGCGCAGGGTGCCTACGGTTGGACTCCCGAGCAGCGCAAGGCCTATGCCAACTCCACCACCACCGTGGCCAAGAGCACCCGAATGACGACACGAGGATTGATCGATGAGAACAACGTGCAGTTGTTGTCATCGTCAGGCCTTCGTGTGACGACAAAAATCGGCCGCACGCTGAGTGACACACGAGCTCCCAGCGCGGTAGAGCAGGAATTAGCCGCCCTGAAGAGTCAGTCACCGGAGTTCTTCGAGAGTTGGACCGTCGCATCGCTGCTCAACGCGAAGTCGTGGGGATTGAGCTTCTCTCTTGGCGTCTATGCCTCTACGTCCAAGACTCTGAGTGAGTGCACTAAGGATCCGGATCGACTGGATTCGATCATTGGGCGATCCATGAAGATCGCTGATCCCTGCAACAACACGTACTCGATCATCAATCAAACCGTCGTATACAAGATCGTCCCGATTCCTATCGGCTCATCACAAACACCGCCGGTCAGCTCGGCGGTGCTCAGCGGATACGGCACGCCGCAGGGCGCCCCGATCGATCGTCACCTCTTCGGTATTCATGCACCCGCCGACTGGGTAAGCGACGAGGCATCAGGATTCGACGGCCCAATCAAGGAAGCCACCATCCCCAGCGTGCCCGTGGGGTATTTGAGACTGTGGGACACAGAGACCACCTGGCGTGACATTGAGCCGACAAATGGGCAGTACGTGTGGCGCAAGCTCAACAAGCAGATCGAGATGGCGCAGATCCTCGACGCCCGAGTGATGTTCGTCCTCGGCAGCACACCAGCGTGGGCCGGCGATGGCAGCGTCCAGTCCAACCCGCGCAACATCGCTGACTGGCGCGACTACGTGGGCACTGTCGCCTGCAAGTACGGCGCGTCGATCTCCGCGTACGAAGTGTGGAACGAAGCGAACCTCCAAACATTCTGGAAGGGCACGCCGGCTGAGATGGCCGAGCTCACCAAGGTCGCCTTCGAGGAAATCCGCCGCTGCAACCCCAGCGCACTCGTGGTCGCTGCGAACACCACCAGCCGTGCTACCGGTTCATTCGGCACCTTCTTCCCCGAGTACCTCGAGGAGATGAAGAAGCGCGGCTGGCCCGCTGACGCCTACTCGGTCCACTCCTACCCATCGGCATCGGGCGGAGCGGACGATCGGATCAAGGGCATCAGCCAGTTCCGGTCCATGCTGGCACTCGCCGGTGCTCCATTCACCACCACGTTCGACTCGGAGATCAACTACGGCCTCGCCGGACTCGGCGAGGGCAAGGTCGATCTGACCGGAGAGACGGCGATGGCGCTGCTCGCGCGCACCTACATCGACTCCGCCCGCTACGGATTCGGATCAACGTTCTGGTTCGTGTGGACAGCGAACCCAGACAGCAAGTTCGGCATCCAGTTCACCCAGGCGTCACAGAACGAGCGTGTCGCCTGGCGTTCCACCTACGACTGGCTGGTCGGCGCGCAGTACCAGCGCTGCTTCGAAACGCCAGAGAAAGTGGTTGTGTGTCAGTTCAACAAGGGCGCTGACAACTTCTCCCTCGTCTGGCGCGGCGATGTGGGCTCACCCAAGTCATCCACCGGCAATGGGTACTTCTCCGGCCTGGGCTCCCAGGTGTGCGACCTGTACGGAAACTGCACATTCCTGACGAAGCAGTCATCTATCAACGTGGGTCCGATGCCCATCCGCATCAACGGCGCTCCACTCGCCAGCGGTCCCTCGCCCACCCCAACGGACAGTGGAACACCATTCAACCCGGGCACGCCGGCCATTACCGCTCTCGCCCCGTACATTCTCGACGTCGATCTCACCTACGGGCCCAGTAATAAGGCCGACGCGACCGCTACGTGGCTGCCGCCGGCCAACGCCGAACAGGCAACGATCCTCAGCTACAACTACAGCTGGCATTTCTGCAAGGGAGAGAAATGCCAACGCCTGTCCGCTGGATCCACGAAACCCCAAAAGCTGTCTGTGACAGCAGATCTCAGCGAGGGCCCCGGCACCTATGAGTTCCGGGTCACGGCCGTGGGGAAGATCGGCCCGGGTCTCACCGCCACCCGGCGTGTGGAGCTCCTAAGCAGCAAGGCGGCGCCGCCGAGCAACGTCATCATCGGTGTCATCGGCACCAAGGGTGAGGTGGCCTGGACTTCGCCGAACATGCGATCGAGCCTCATCAAGGGATACGAGGTGCAGATCCAGGAGTCCATCAGCGGCACTTGGAAGACGCTCGATGAGGCTGCGTCGGGGAGGTCTCTCAAGTTCACTGATGAGAGTCTGCGCACCGGTCAAGTGATCACCGCGCGGGTGCGCACGGTGCTGAAGTCGGGCGCGAAGTCGATCTTCGTCGCGTCAAGCCCCCTGACCGTGGAAACACAGCTTCCTTCTCCCCGTGCTCCCTTCTCCATCCACCTCGGCTTACCCGGCCCTGGGGAGATTTCATTCATCGTCGTCACGGCACAACCGAATGAGAATCTGGTGGATACGACCTTCCCCGCGTCGGGCTACCAAGTGCGCTACTCCAACGATGGCGGTCTCACCTGGGACTTCCTGCGGTTCGGGCTTGACGTCGGGGGGAATAGTCCTGAAGTGACAGCGAGTGAGAACACCACTCTCATTCCATATAGCGAGGTCATCATGATTCAACCTGCAGAAGGGGCGGTAAAGCTCACGTCCACGGCCAGCTTCGAGATGCGGGCTGTCGACTCGTCTGGGCGACCGCCGTCGGCCTGGATCGGCTTCAACCCCATCAGCGTATTCCAGGTCTACCGTCAGTAGGGGCTCTAGTAGCGGTCCGCGTCACCCGCCGAAACAGAGGAGACCAGCAAGTAGCATCGGGGGATGGGCCTGCTGGAAAAGTTCGAGGATTCCCTCGACAAAATGGTGAGTGGGGCTTTCGCGCGCGCCTTCAAAGTTGAGGTCTAGCCGATAGAGATCGTCGCATCAGCGATCCATCGGGAGATGGCTAATCGGGCTGCAGTGATGGACCGGAATCGCGCCGTGGTGCCAAACGTCTTCGCGGGCGCATTGCGAGATCGTGCTCGGTCAGAAGGTTCTGGTGCGAGATCTCGGATCGACCAACTAAACGCTGGTCGATGGTGATCGGATCACCGAACTTGCGATAGCCGATGACAGCGTCTTCCTCTGCTCCCTCTTGCGAAATTGCGAGTTCAGAGCATTCTGCTTTGTGTATGAGGGGTGCCTGTTCCACCACTCGAGCGCATCCCTTGGGTTAAGTGCAGCAACGCTATCGCTCCTCATGGGGGGCTTGGTGACTCGTAGTAGTTGCAGGCCCAATTCAGGAAACCCCGAAATAGGGGTGGAATTGTGATAGATACTTCACCGTGTTCACACGGACTCTGGCCTCCCTCGTCATCAGTGCCGGCCTGATCGCCAGCCTCGTCTCCGCACCCAGCGCTATGGCTGAGCCAGCCGCCGCCCAAGCGACATCGCAAACGGTCCAGCCCGCAGCAGCCGCTCCCATCTCTGGCACACCAACGCAGCTGCTGGCCACCCTTCCAGTGACCGAGCCGTTGACTGTTGGCTACACGGGTGGCTTGTTTAATTCACCAGCGGATCTGAAGAAGAAGGACAAGCGCGGCTGCAGTTACCGCAACCAGGTGCTTTTGAAGTTGGCAACCAAGAAGCCGAAGATCGGTAAGAACTGCTCGCTGTCTGGTGGTGAGTGGCGCGCAGACTTCGGTCGCACTGTCATCAAAAAGGCAGGCCAGGTGAAGCTCGGCAAACTACTTCCGGACAAGTTCGTCTACGCGCAGGGCGCATACGGTTGGACACCAGCGCAGCGCAAGGCGTACGCCAACTCCACCACCACCGTGGCCAAGGCCACCCGAATGTCGATAAGAGGATTGATCGATGAGAACAACCTTCAACTGTTCTCAATAGCCGGCTTTCGCTTCATTGCAGCGATGAATTATTCCCTCAGTGAATCCCGTGATTCCAGCGTTCTTGAGGGGGAACTGGCCGCACTGAAAAAAACATCACCGGAGTTCTTCGAGAGTTGGACCGTCGCATCACTGCTCAATGCAAAGTCGTGGGGACTCAGCTTCGCCCTCGGCGTCTACACGTCGACCTCGAAGACCCTCAGTGAATGCAGCACCGATTCGAGTAGTCGGGTGTCCTATACCGGACGCTCCTTGAAGAACGCAGATCCCTGCAACAACATGTACTCGATCATCAATCAGGCTGCGCGGTACGAGATCAAGCCGATCCCCCTCGCCTCATCGCAAACCCCGCCCGTGAGTTCAACGGTGCTCAGCGGATATGGCACCCCACAGGGCGCTCCGATCGATCGTCACCTCTTCGGCATTCACGCACCCGCCGACTGGGTAAGCGACGAAGCATCTGGGTTCGACGGCGACATTAATCCGGCCACGATTCCGAACGTTCCCGTGGGCTACTTGCGCCTCTGGGATACCGAGACCACGTGGCGTGACATTGAGCCCACAAATGGGCAGTACGTGTGGCGCAAGCTCAACAAGCAGATCGAGATGGCGCAGATCCTCGACGCCCGAGTGATGCTCGTCCTCGGCAGCACACCAGCGTGGGCCGGCGATGGCAGCGTCCAGTCCAACCCGCGCAACATCGCTGACTGGCGCGACTACGTGGGCACTGTCGCCTGCAAGTACGGCGCGTCGATCTCCGCATACGAAGTGTGGAACGAGGCGAACCTCCAAACATTCTGGAAGGGAACGCCCGCGGAGATGGCTGAGCTCACCAAGGTCGCCTTCGAGGAGATTCGTCGGTGTAATCCGAGCGCACTTGTCGTGGCCGCTAACACCACGAGCAGGGCAACCGGTTCATTCGGCACCTTCTTCCCTGAGTACCTCGAAGAGATGAAGAAGCGCGGCTGGCCAGCAGATGCCTACTCCGTTCACTCCTACCCCACCGCATCTGGTGGAGCAGACGATCGGATCAAGGGCATCAGCCAGTTCCGTTCCATGCTGGCTCTGGCCGGTGCTCCCTTCACCACCACATTCGACACGGAGATCAACTACGGCCTGGCCGGATTGGGTGAAGGGAAAGTCGATCTCTCGGGCGCGAATGCGATGACTCTTCTCTCGCGCACCTACATCGATTCCGCTCGCTACGGATTCGGTTCGACCTTCTGGTTCGTGTGGACCGCGAACCCGGACAGCAAGTTCGGTATCCAGTTCACGGGAGCCTCGACCAACGAACAACGCGCCTGGCGGACCACCTACGACTGGTTAGTTGGTGCGCAGTATCAGCGCTGCTTCGAGACACCGGAGAAAGTGGTTGTGTGTCAATTCAACAAGGGCGCTGACAACTTCTCCCTCGTTTGGCGCGGCGACGTTGGGTCTGCAACTACGCCTACCTCGGCAGGGTATTTCGTTGGACTCGGCTCACAGGTATGCGATCTCTACGGTTCCTGCAACGTCATGACTAAAGACACCGCGCTCGCTGTCGGCCCGATGCCTCAACGAATTAGTGGGACACCTCTGGGTGCCGTTGTGACCATTCCCAACTCACCACCGGCACCCGACCAGGTCACCAGTGCGCAGATCGGTGCTGTTGAGGTTGTGGACGTAACCCTTGATTACGGGGTCGCCAACAAGGCCGATGCACTCGTTACTTGGATTCCACCGAAATCCGAATACGCGTCGAAGATCTCGAAGTACACCTATTCATGGCGTTACTGTGACAAGAAAAATAGGTGCAGCACCTTCGGTAGGGGTTCAACGGCAGGCAACATTACGCAGGTCACAACAGATCTCGCTGACGGCCCCGGCACCTACACGATCACCGTTACCCCGGTGGTGACGACCGCAGGTGGTGACGTCTCCGGAGGAGCTGGTTCGCGCAACGTCGAGTTGCTGTCAACACGAGCTGTGCCCCCATCCGGTCTCACGTACACCCAAAAGGATCAAACAATCGTGATCTCATGGGAACCGCCACCTGTGCGCTCGGGTCTCATCAAGGACTACGACGTCCAAACCAGCCTCAATGGCGGTCCGTGGAAGCAGACCAAAGCAACTGTTGGCCCCACAGCAAAGCAGGTGGTGGTGCCGTGGAGTGAAATCGGTGCGAAGTTAGGCGACACGATCCAGGTGCGTGCTCGGACCGCGATGAAATCCGGACTGGCATCAATCTTCGTCGCGACCCCTAACTGGCCGCTCGTGAGAATTCTTCCTGAGCCTATGGTTTTGTATGCTTACTGCCTGCTCTCACAAGGCGCACAACTCGCTGTTTTCAGAGATGATGTCGGTGGGGTAGCCGAAGGGTATCTCCTGCGCGAATCTGTGGATGGAGGTTCCACGTGGCGGGCCCTCTCACCACCAGACGCGAAACCGGGCACACCGTGGAATTTCGGGTTTGCCAGGCTCATCCTTTTGGACGGCACCTGCGGAGAGAGTAAGATCGAGATTCGCTCCGTTGCAGGTTCCGCTGACGTCTTCCCATCTGAATGGGTGCCTGTCACCTTCCGCTAGTTCTGCTCGTCACGAAGTAGCATCGGGGGATGGGCCTGCTGGAAAAGTTCGAGGATTCCCTCGACAAAATGGTGAGTGGTGCTTTCGCGCGCGCCTTCAAAGCTGAGGTCCAGCCGGTCGAGATCGCCTCCGCCATCCAACGGGAGATCGATGATCGGGCGGCGGTGATGGATCGCAATCGCACCGTGGTGCCCAATGTCTTCGCAATTGAGCTCTCCCACCACGACTACACGCGCCTGGCGGTGTTCAAAGACGCACTCTGCACCGAACTGGCCACGCTGGTTCGGGATTACGCCGGCGAGCAGCGCTACACCCTCTTGGGCACGGTCACGATCACTCTGGGTGAGGACGACATCCTCGATACCGGGATTTTCCGGGTGCGCAGCGAAGCCCGGGCCGAGGTCACCTCAGCTGGGGGTTCCCAAGTGGCCGCCGCCCTCACCGATGGACAACCCCGCCTCGAGGTTGCCGGCACCGCGTACCCGCTGGTTCGTGCCATCACCCGACTGGGCCGAGGCACCGAGGTAGATATTCGCGTGGATGATCCAGGTGTATCGCGCGCGCATTGCGAGATCGTGCTCGGCCAACAGGTTCTGGTGCGAGATCTCGGATCGACCAATGGAACGCTGGTCAATGGTGATCGGATTACCGAACTTGCGATAGCCGATGGCAGCGTCGTTCAGATCGGCGGAACATCGCTGGTATTCCGGAGCAGCTGAGATGTCCGAGCTCACGCTCACTCTCCTGCGGCTGAGTTTTCTCGGCCTCTTATGGGCTTTCGTTTTGTTCACGGTTCTCGCGCTGCGCCGCGATCTGCGTCAGCCATCTGATGCTCGACCTTCCGGGCGCAGCGGTAAACCTCCACGCAATCGTGCCGTGAAGGCGCCGCGTCCGGCGAAGGTTTCCAAGAAGTCAAAAGTTAAGGGCACGCGGATCGTGGTTGTTGAAGGACCACTCGCTGGGGTTGAAGTTCCACTCGAGGGTGCACAGATCACACTCGGCCGTGCACCTGATTCCACGATTGTGATCGACGACGACTACGCATCGAGTCGGCATGCGCGAGTGTATGAATCAGAGGGCTCGTGGGTGGTGGAAGATCTCGGTTCCACTAACGGCACCTGGATCGATCGCACGCGTATCACCACTCCAACCGTGCTGCAAGTTGGCGCGCCCCTTCGCATCGGGCGAAGCACCCTGCAGATTCAGAAGTAGTCGCCATGTCTGAGCCCAACACTCCGCCAAGCGCACTGACTTTGCGCAGTGCAGCGCGCTCGGATGTCGGAATCATCCGGCCTGGCAATGAGGATTCCGGCTATGCGGGCCAACGACTTTTACTCGTTGCCGATGGGATGGGTGGGCACGC
>JBIISH010000055.1:0-8361 GCA_044341115.1 Candidatus Nanopelagicales bacterium | reverse complement strand
ATGTTGACCGGCCCCTCACCTACTTTTTTTGCGATTTCATTACTGCTCGCGCTCCCCCATCTGGACTCGAACCAGAAACCCTTCGATTAACAGTCGAATGCTCTGCCAATTGAGCTATGGGGGACTATCCGAACGCCGGCAAAGACTAGCAATGCTCGACTGGACCTAGATGCCGAGGGCGGCTCGCAGTTCAGTGAGCGCCCGATCGGCGCTGGCACGCAGGCTCGGATCCTGCGGATCCACGCCCGACTCGAAGACCACGGACCAACTGATCGCATCGCCATCGCGGCGGGCGATGAACTGGGCGATTACGCCAGTATCAAGTTCGATGCGCTCTGAGATGACCACGCTCTCGGTCACTTTTGCATTGACCGCTCTGGGTAAATCTCGGGCATTATCGAGTTGCTTTCGGATGCGCGGCGGGATCGTCGCGTTCGTTGCATTGCCTTCAATGACGAGATCGAGAAAAGGTTCCTCCCACGAGGCCTTGGTGATCTGGCTCCAGGTGAGTCGGGTTGCTTCGTCGAGATAGAGCGCCTGATCGGTGGCGACGACCGCATTGGTGGCTCCCATTGCCCATGCAATTATCTTTTCACCGCGACGCACTCCCACTGCTTGTGATTGCTCTTTGGGCAACCGACCAAACATCAGGCGGTCCCTTGAGCTTGAGTGCGCAGCATGCGCCGGTACTCCTCAAGAGCCATCAGGTCAGCAAAGAGTTGCGGTTGTTCCTGTTCATCAGCGCGCTGAACCCGACTCTTCAACTCATCGATCCGTCGAGTTGAATCAAGTTCAAGTAGCCGGGAGATAACGCCGGTCACATACGCCGCTCCACCGCTTTCATCAGCAGGCATCGGCTCAACACACAGCTCCCGGATCAAACGCCTGACTTCATCGTCTTCTGCTTGATCGAGTACCGCATCGATCCACAGCATGGCGCTCATGGACTTTGCTTCAGCCGGACCGCCCGCGGCCATGATCGCGTGATGCACCGCAATCGCACTGGGGTGGGAATAGGCGGCATCTTCCACAGTTGCATACCAATCGGCTGCATCAGTGGGGCGTTGGAGCACACCTTTGAGTGCTTCACGTTCAACAGCGAGCGTTTGGTTGGTGACGGTACGAGGCGCTGAATGTTGCGCTGGGCGTTGCGATGAGGTGCCCTGGTTGCTCTTGCCGCCACCCTTGCCACCACCTACCGCTTGCGCCACGGTTTCCACATCCATGCCGAGCCAACCGGCAAGACGGCGGGTGTATTCCGGGCGCAACGCAGAATCGCGGATCTTGGCAACCATGGGTGCCGCATCACGCAGACCGTTGATCCGGCCTTCAGCCGAATCTAGGTCGTATGTTGCAAGCGCGGACTTGATCGCGAACTCGAACAACGGCACCCTGTTTTCAACGAGTGCACGAACCGCAACGTCGCCCTGCTGCAAACGCAGATCGCATGGATCGAGCCCGGATTGTTCAACGGCCACGAATGTTTGGGAAACGAACTTCTGGTCTTCCTCAAAAGCGCGCAACGCTGCCTTTTGACCGGCCGCATCTCCGTCGAACGTGAAGACTACATTGCCTTTCATTTTGTCGTCGTCCATCAGAAGCCTGCGAAGTACTTTTATGTGTTCGGCGCCGAATGCGGTGCCGCACGTGGCTACCGCGTTCGTCACACCGGCCAGATGGCACGCCATCACATCGGTATAGCCCTCAACAATCACCGCCTGCTGCGCCTTTGAGATGTCTTTGCGGCTCAGATCGATGCCGTAGAGCACCTGGGACTTCTTATATATAGGTGTCTCGGGGGTGTTGAGGTACTTCGGGCCTTCGTCGTCGTCGAATAACTTCCGGGCACCAAAACCGATCACCTCTCCCCCGAGGTCACGGATCGGCCAGACCAACCGGCCACGGAAGCGGTCGTAGATCCCGCGATTGCCCTGACTGACTAACCCGCCCGCAAGGAGTTCTTGATCTGTGAAGCCAAGCGAGCGCAGGTGCTTGGTGAGCGCATCCCATGACTTGGGGGCATAACCCACGCCAAAGTGAAGGGCAGCGGCTGCATCAAAACCGCGGCTGGTGAGGAAGTCCCGGCCGATCTGGGCATCGGGAGTAGTGAGTTGTTCGAGGTAATACTTCGAGGCGGCCTTATGGGCATCGACCAGGCGGGTGCGCTGACCCTGCTGGCGGCCCACCCCAGCCCCACCCTCGGTATAGCGCAGCTGCACACCCGCTTTGCCGGCCAGCTTCTCGACGGCCTCGGCAAAGGAGAGGTGATCGATCTTTTGCACAAATCCCAGAACGTCGCCGCCCTCACCGCAACCGAAGCAGTACCACATGCCCTTACTGGGGGTCACATGAAATGAGGGGCTGCGCTCGTCATGGAAGGGGCACAGGCCCTTCATGGAGCCACCGCCAGCGGACTTCAACGTGACGTATTCCCGGACAACGTCATCGATCCGGGCGCGCTCACGGACGGCGGCGATGTCTTCATCCATGATCCGTCCAGCCATGGGTTGAGTGTAAGTGCGGTTGGATAGGGGTCATGTCCACCGCTGCCCTCGATGTTGACCGACTTCGCGCTGATACCCCTGGTTCTGCTCGGGTGAACCACCTCAACAACGCCGGCTCCGCCCTGCCCCCTTCGATCGTGGTCGACACCATGGTCGAGCATCTGCGCCTCGAGGAGGAGATTGGCGGATACGAAGCCCATGCCGCTGCCCAGGAGCGGATCGATGCGGTCTACCCCTCAGTGGCAGCGCTGTTGCACTCACGCCCTGACCAGATCTCACTCGTTGAATCGGCCACCTCAGCCTGGGACCGTGGTTTTGCAGCCCTTGTGCACTCCGGTCAGATCCCGGCCGGATCCCGCATCTTGATCTCCGGAGCTGAGTACGCATCGAACGTGATCCCAGCCATGCAGATGGCGCGCCACCACCAAGCCGTGGTCGAGGTGATTCCCAACGATGCTGCAGGTCTCGTTGATGTGAATGCCCTTGCCGGGATGTTGGATTCCTCCGTTTCCGCAGTTCTGATCAACCATTGCCCTTCACAGAACGGATTGATCAACGACGCCGCTGCGATCGGTGCTGCTATCCGCGCATCACGCACCGGTGCTTGGTATGTGCTTGATGCATGCCAGTCGGTGGGACAACTCGAGGTTGATGCACCCGCAATCGGTGCAGATTTTCTTTCCGCGACCGGGCGCAAGTTTTTGCGCGGTCCACGCGGCACCGGGTTCTTGTATTCCTCCGATCGCGCGCTCACTGAACTTGAACCTTTCCCGCTTGATTTGCACGGAGCAACCTGGATCCCTGGCGGGTATGAAGTGGCAACCGGTGGGCGTCGTTATGAATCGTGGGAGAAGTCCTACGCGGCAATTCTGGGGATGGGCGCTGCCGTCGACTACGCCCTAGCCTGCGACATGTCCCGTGTGCACGAGCGGATCAGTGAACTCGCCGAGCACGCGCGCACCGGACTCGCTGCGCTTCGCGGGATTGTGGTGCGCGATGGCGGTGCTACCGCTACCGAGCGCAGTGGCATCGTGACCATCACGCACGATCGCATGCCCGCGGCTGAATTAGCGCCGGCGATCAAAGCACGCGGGGTGAACGTGAGCCTGTCCACCCCGGACTATGCCCGCGATGCATTCGATGCTGCAGGGATATCCGGATTGGTCCGGATTTCCCCACACGTGTACAACACACAGGCTGAAATCGACTCACTTATCGACATCGTCGCCGACCTCACCGCATACTGATCCCATGCGCACTCTTATTCGGATCACTGCTGCCCTTGCCACTGTTGTGCTCGCCTCTAGCGCCCTTGGGCTCAGTGGAGTGGCGCACGCCGCCAAGAACCCCACCCTCGTGGTGACCGAACTCCCCGCGCAGGTGCGCTTGATTCCCGGCGAATCGATCCTGCTCTCACTTTCCACCAACCGCACCACCGGATACACCTGGACAACCAAGGTCAAGGGCACCAAGAAGGCCATCAAGGTTTTTGAAGGCGCCTACTCAGCACCAGCATCGGCTGATGGCATGGTCGGCGTGCCCGGAACAACCGTGTGGTCGATCGAAGCCCTAAGGCGCGGCACGGCAGTGGTCGACATCATCGAAACATCACCCGGCGGCGAAGTTGGCAAGGTGTCCAAGCTGACGATCATCGTGATGAAGCGCTAACTATTTACGCACCAACTTCTCGTGCCACTTCACCACACTGGAGTCAGTGAGGCTGGCCACCTGATCGATGATCACCCGGAAGCGCTCGCCATCGGTTGTGGCCGCATCGAAGGTGGGGCGCAGCCAACTTTCTAGTGATCTGCCTTCATCTAAGACGAGTGCGTGCACAACCTCGGCGAGGATCTCGCGTTGGCGTGTGTATTCGATGGCTGCACCGTCGCGGTTCATGATGTATTTCACCGCGATGGCTTTCATGACGGCAACTTCGTCGCGGACTTCGTCGGGCACTACCAGTGTGGCTTGGTAACGGGTGAGCGGTGCGTCGCCAAATTCAATTTGGGTGGCAATTTGCGCACTCACACTGAACCGGCCGATCAGGTAACTGGTGAACCGTTTGAGTTCAACCAGAGAACGCATCGAACCATCGAAATGTCCGGGCCAATAATCAAGTTTGGTTAAACGCACGATCGCGGCCCGCAACATGTCCGGATCACGATCGGGTAGGTAGCGCTCGTGGGCGATGGCGACAAGTTCGTCTTGGGTTTCTGTGTTCGTGAACTCATCGAGGTGAACGAGCCCAGAGTGCACGGCATCCTCGGCATCGTGCACCGAGTAGGCAACATCGTCGGACCAATCCATGACCTGCTCTTCAAGGCAGGTGCGCTCCCCCGGTGCACCTTCACGCATCCAACGGAAGACTGGTTCATCATCGGGGTAGTAACCAAACTTCGGATTTCCTTCGCGGCGACCCCACGGGTATTTGCACGATGCATCCAGGCTGGCGCGGGTCAGGTTCAAGCCAACGGATTGGCCCTGCTCATTTTCAACCTTCGCCTCGAGCCGGGAGAGCACGCGCAGGGTTTGCGCATTGCCTTCGAATCCGCCGATGCTCACCGCCAACCTGTTGAGCTCTTCTTCACCGTTGTGACCAAATGGCGGGTGCCCCAGATCGTGGGCCAGGCCGGCAACTTCGACTAAGTCCGGATCACAGCCGAGGGAATCGCCGAGTTCGCGGGCAATCTGGGCGACTTCGAGGGTGTGGGTGAGCCGGGTGCGCGGGAAATCGTGCACGCCAGAGACCATTACCTGGGTTTTTGCAGCCAATCGGCGCAGGCCCACTGAGTGCAGCACCCGGGCGCGATCTCGGGCAAAGTCGCTGCGCACCGTCTCCTTGACCGGTTCGGCAACCAACCGGGCAACGTCGTGCTCGCTATAGCCAGGAACCGAAGACATACGCGTGACTGTACTTAACGACGACGCTTACCAACGACGAGGCGGGGTCTATGCGGACGGGACGATGTTGGGCAGAGACCACTGGGTGAAGAGGTAGTGGCGCATCAAGGCAAGCACTTCACGGCCCACGTACTCACTGGTGAGTGAGGAGGAGCCACCTGCATCGGTGGGTGAAACGTGCGAATCGATGCCGTATTTTCCGGCTGTGACCTGGGCTCTGGCTGCATGGGCAGGGTCGGTGACGATCGTTGCGGAGGACCAGCCCAGATCGCGGATCACGGTGGCAACCACTCCGAGGCTGCCGACGGTGTCAGAGCCGGTGGGGAAAACCACCACATCAGATGCCGGGATTCCCGAGGCGATGAGCGCATCACGGGCAGGTTCAGAGTTTTTGCGCGGCCCGGTGATCACCACAACCGGTGCAACTCCCTCGGCGTAGAGCTCGCTTGCATGCAGCATTCGGGCCTGGCGGGCGGCCTCAGGATCACCCCATACACGTGCCGGATCGAGCATGACGATGGCTTGGGTGGTGGTGCGATCATCTAGTTGGGCGGTGAGCACCACCTGCAGGGCGGCGCCCGCGGGCAGGATCAACACCATGCCTGCCAGCATTGTCAGCGCAGCGGTCCAGAGCGCTCGATGATCGCGCTGTTCCCGCGCTTGGCCAGCGATGGCTGAAAGGCGTGGCCGACTCTCGGCGGGGGCGTCAACAGTGTGAGGAGCCCCGTTGACCGGGGAAGGTAGGGCCACGCCCCAATAGTCACATGTTTCACTCGCGTTTCAGGGGCGCGACACTTGCCGTTTCAGCGGGAGTCAGAGCTGCTGGTACCCGATGAGACAGTGGAACGGCCAGCTTCCAACCGCGCCACCGGCACCCGGAACGGCGAACACGAAACGTAATCAAGGCCCACCTGGTCAAAGAAGTGGATCGATGCTGGATCGCCACCGTGCTCACCGCACACGCCGCAGTGCAGGTCCGGGTGGGTTGCCCGACCCTTTTCCACCGCCATGCGCACCATCGCGCCCACACCCTCAACATCTAATGATTCAAATGGTGAGACCGCGAAGATTCCCTTAGCGAAATAGGGAGAAAAGAACGACGCCTCCACGTCATCACGACTAAATCCCCACGTGGTTTGAGTGAGATCGTTGGTGCCGAAGGAGAAGAAGTCGGCATACTCAGCAATCTGATCAGCAGTCAGGGCAGCCCTGGGCAATTCGATCATCGTCCCGATCGGGAACTGCAGACCGCAGCCAGCTGCATCAATTACCTCGGCCATCACGCGTTCTGCTTCAGTTCGCGCTAACTGCAACTCTTTGACCGAACCCACTAACGGAATCATGATCTCCGCGCGTGGATCGCCACCATTCTTCTTGCGCTCGCAGGCAGCTTCGGCAATTGCGCGCACCTGCATGGCGAATAAACCCGGCAGCACCAAGCCCAAGCGCACTCCACGCAGACCGAGCATCGGGTTCTCTTCATGCAGGCGGTTAACAGCGCGCAGAATTCTCTCGTCGTCGCTCACGTCTTCACCACGTTCGCGAGCAACGGCCACCAGCACCGCAAGTTAGGTGCGATCGGGCAAAAACTCGTGCAGTGGCGGATCGATCAAACGAATCGTGACCGGCAGACCATCCATCGCTTCGAGGATGTCAATGAAGTCCACCCGCTGCATCGGCAGCAGGGCCGCCAGAACCGCGTCGCGCTCATCTTGCGTCTCGGTCAGGATCAGGTCCTCAACGAGTTGGCGACGCTCACCCAAGAACATGTGCTCGGTGCGCAGCAGGCCAATCCCCTGCGCGCCCATGCGGCGGGCCCGCGCCGCGTCAGGGCCGGTATCTGCGTTGGTGCGCACGCCCATGCGTCGTCGTTCGTCTGCATGGCGCATGAGGCGATCAACCGCGTGAATCAATTCCGTGGTGTCTTGATCCACACCCTTCAGCGCGATCTCGAGACCTTCCTCGAAGTACTGCACAATCGCACTCGGCTCGACCGGAACCTCGCCAAGGAAAACCTCACCGCTGGTTCCGTCAATGGAGAGCAGATCGCCTTCGGCTACCACCACACCACTTCTAGAGGTGAGAGTTTTGGCGCGACCATCAATGCGCAATGACTCTGCCCCGCATACCGCCGTCTTGCCCATCCCGCGGGCAACCACTGCAGCGTGCGAGGTTTTGCCGCCGCGGCTGGTGAGAATTCCAGCAGCAGCCACCATCCCGGCCAAATCATCGGGGTTGGTTTCCCGGCGCACCAAGATCACGCGCTCACCCTTGGCGGCTGCTTCAACCGCGGCCTCGGAGGTGAAGACCACATGGCCAACGGCCGCACCAGGTGAGGCGTTAGTGCCAGTCGCGAGCAGTTCATGTTCGGAACCGGCAATAAAACGCGGGAACATCAACTGCGCCAACTGAGCACCCGTCACGCGAAGCAACGCTTCATCGGTGTTGATGAGTCCTTCGTCCACCAGCTGCGTGGCGATCCGGAATGCGGCGCCCGCTGTGCGCTTGCCCACCCGTGTTTGCAGCATCCACAGTTTGCCGCGCTCGACCGTGAACTCGATATCGCACAGATCGCGGTAATGCTGCTCGAGCTGGGTCATGATCTGCATCAACTCTTTGTATGCCGGCGGATTCAGCCGATTCAATTCCTCCAACGGAAATGCATTTCGAATACCCGCCACCACATCTTCACCCTGCGCTTTGGGCAGGTAATCGCCGTAAACCCCGGGATCACCGGAGCCTGGATCACGGGTGAAAGCAACACCGGTTCCCGAATCCTCACCCACGTTGCCGAACACCATCGCCTGCACGTTGACTGCAGTTCCTAGATCCTCGGCGATGTGTTCTTGCCGGCGGTAGAGGCGGGCACGATCGGTATTCCATGATGCAAACACGGCGCGCACAGCTTGGGTGAGTTGCTCCTGTGGATCTTGAGGAAAATCTTGGTGGGTGTGAT
>JBIISH010000054.1:0-8545 GCA_044341115.1 Candidatus Nanopelagicales bacterium | reverse complement strand
TTGAGGGCGAGCCGATGATCCTTCGCCAGCTTGAGCGCATCAAGAGAGCTAAGTCGATCGATGCGAACGTTGTTGCCACTTCAATCGACCCAAGTGATGACGCGCTCGCCCAACTACTCACCGATCACGGCTATCAAGTGGTCCGCGGTCCCCTTAATGATGTTCTCGCAAGATTCGTACAAGCACTAGATGAATTCCCTGCTGAAACGGTGGTTCGTCTCACAGCGGACTGCCCACTTATCTCTCCTGTTGTCATCGACCTCGTAGTCCATGAATTTCACGCATCGGGTGCTGACTATCTCTCCAACACCCTCACTCCCACATACCCCGACGGGCTAGATGTTGAAGTGGTCAAAGCAAGCGTGCTGCGAGAAGTTGCGAAAGAAGCCACTGATCCACCTGAACGCGAGCACGTGACCCTCGGCATTTATCGAAAGCCTGAAAAGTACGCAGTGAAGAACTTTGCAGATCCGCAAGGATTGAACAATTCGGATCTGCGCTGGACAGTCGATAATCCCGACGACTTCGAGTTCGTGAGAGCCATCTATGCAGGGCTATGGAAGAGCAACCCAAGTTTTGAGTATCAAGACGTTCTTGAATATCTGAATAGCAATCCGCAGTTGACCCGAACCGATGACTCTTCACCAAGAAATGCAGCCCTTGCAGGTCTAGAAACTGGCGCAATGGATTCTGGAGCACCCCGAGAGCTGATTTTCACCGCCACCTACAACGAACGAGACAATATCGGCTGGTGGATCGACGAGGTAGCGAAAGCCCGGCCAGGCAGCGACATTTTGATCGTTGATGACAACTCACCCGATGGCACAGGTGAGTTAATTGCAAGCCTGCGAGAGAAGTATCCGCAGGTGACTCTTCATTCTCGGGTTGGCAAACTCGGACTCAACACGGCTCATTTGTACGCGATGGAATACGCCTACGAAAACGGTTACGACGTTCTGGTCACCATGGATGCAGATGGCTCCCACCTTCCCAGGCAGATCCCTGGTGTGGTCAAAGGACTTTCCCAAGCCCAATTCTGTATTGGGACCCGCACACGTGGTGGAACACATCAAGCCGCAAAAGGCCGGCAGATACTCAGCCATGGCGCCAACACCATCGCTCGAGTCCTATTGCCCATGGGCCTGACGGAATACACCACGTCTTTCCGTGCTTTTAGCCGTCCTGCGATCAAAGCAGCGCTCAACCATGAGTACGGCTTCAGCGGCTACGCATTCTTTATTGAATGCCTCGAAGGCATGCACCAGCAGGGGATTGTTATGACCGAGTCACCTATCGATTTTCTTGATCGGCAAGGTGGCGTTTCAAAGATCCCGAAGAATCAGATCATGGTGAGTGCTGGCGCTCTCGGTCAGATGTCATGGGCTCGGCTGGCGAACCGTGGAAGGAGGGCGTGAGATGTATGTAGGTATCGACATCGAACAGTTCCTCCGAGATCCTTACGGTTCTGGCATTCAACGTGTGCTTCAGCAGCTGGCATTGAACTGGCCGAGTGATCAAGTCCAGGCTGATTTTGTGGTTCCCCACAAAGGTGAGTTCGCACTACTCTCGCCCGATCAGGCTGGGGAGCTCCTGAGCATCCCATTCTTGCCACGCAACAAGGATGTCGATCTTCGCGCCGAGGTCGAAGCGAAGTTGGCCGCAACCGAAGCCCCACGTGTGAAACTCGGTGAACTGCTCTCGATCTACGACTCGTGGTTACTCCCCGAGGTCAGCTATCTCCCCTCAGTGCTCGAGCGCTTCGAGGTCTTCGCCAAGGCCATGCCCACGGCGATGATCGGTTACGACACCCTTCCCATGACTGAACCGGGAAATTACAGGTTCAAGCCAGGAACCACGGCCAACGTGAGCGAGTACTTCCGGTTGCTTGCCACGGCCGATTCAGTCGTCTGCATCTCCGAGTACGCCCGTGCAAGCATCCTCGAGCGCCTGCGCAGAGACCGGCACCTTGCCACCACGGTTGCCCATCCCGGTGGTGATCATGTGATCGTTCCCGAAACTTCTGCGGTCAAGCCCGCAAAGACGAGATTCATTCGCCTCGGCACCCTCGAGGCTCGCAAGCGACCCCGCGAAATCCTCGCTGCCTTCACCGAAGCAGTCGCTACGGGCGTGGATGCTGAATTGGTGTTTGTGGGTGCCCGGTCTGCGTCGGATGAGTCCATCAATGCTGAACTCGAAGCCGCTACGAAAGCTGGAATAGGCGTGACCTGGATTCAGGACGCTAATGATGAGGAAGTCACGCAACTCATTGCGGAAGCAAGTGTCTTCTTGTCCATTGGCACCGAGGGATATGGCATCCCTGTACTTGAGGCCGTCGCCCTTGGCACCCCAGTTCTCTATGACGGAATTCAACCGGCCGCCCAGTTAATGGATGGCAAGGGGGCCACGCATGTGCCAGCGCTGGTTCACGAAGATCTTTTGCTCCTCTTCCAGACCTATTCGGCTGGGATCGCGCTCGATGGTATTTATTCAGGAAACGAGATAGTAGAAATTCCGACTTGGAAAAAGTTTGCACTTGATGTTGTTGCAAACCTAAATCCCAAAATTTCATAGTGTGGAAATTGGAGCCATCTACGGGATGAGAGCGCTTTTGAGTCTCGACGCGTTAGCACTCCAGTTCGCTTCCGACCGAACCAAGTTCAATGCGTTCCTGACTGTTGGAAATGTGTGAGAGTCCAAAGCGAGGCGCAGTTTCTCACTGAGTTGGAAGGCGTTGCCAACTGGAAAGACATGGCCGGTCACGTTATCTGAAATCCAGCCCAAATTTCCCGGGCAATCTGAAACGACAACTGGCACGCCACACGCCATTGCCTGCAGAAGTGTGACTGATGTTCCATCTACTGAGGTAGCAGACACGTAACAGGAACTTGCCCGCATAATTGCTGGTAAATCAGCCTCATCAACCTTGCCGATGAAATGAACTTTTGTTGATATTCCCAGGTCAGTGGCGAGCCTCTCAAGCTCTGAAGTGAGTGAACCTTGATGAGTAATCAGGAGATGCGCCTGCGGTAGTTGATCTGCAATCGATGAGAATCCGTTGATTACATCGGCCACTCGGTACAACGGCTCGTGCGCTCGAGCAGACAAAATCACTTGAGCTTCAGCTGGGATTCCATAGTGAGTTACATCAGCTTTGGGGCCATCGGGAGTGAACTGATCCAGATCAACTCCCCACGGCAACATGGTGATTTTGGTTGGGGCAACCCCCGCTTGCTCGGCGATTGCCTGAGTGGCTTGGGAATCCACAATGAGGCCATCGAGTTGGGTGAGCCAACCAAGCGCGCCCACTGCTTCGAGTTCATAAAGATCGAAACCCCAGGATAGGCCCACGAGGTGGGCGTCAACTCCAACGAGGCTGCGTGTGATCGTGGTGAGTGGTCCTGCGAGGACCGGCGTTGGACTCAGTGTTGCTTCTTCAACCAGAGCCCGAAGTTCATCCAAAGTTGATGCATCGCGCCCAAGTGAAAAGACGATGGCATCGAAACCAACTGACCGAAGTGCATTTACCCAGCGCTCATCGTGCCCACTCCAACCTGAAGTGACATATACGCAGCGCTCAGCAGACACGTCAGTTGGCTTCACTCACGTCTGTCCAACTGATTTCCTGACCTGCAATCAGATCAGAATTGAGTGTGCGGCCTACCACTAAGTCAACTTCATGGGCAGGAATCGCCTCATGTGGAGCTGGCCGGAGCACCTCTAAATCTCCTCGAGTAAGTACCTGCCCTGCGAAAAGATCACGAACTGCTCTGACGCATCGACGTTGCAAAATAATAGTTTTATCCTCATTGGCCTCGACACCTTTGACGCCGTTGCCCATCGCTGCCTCCAGCATGCGAGTGTCATCAACCATCTTGCGCCATGTGATGGGGTCCATGGAGAAGCCATGATCAGGACCGGTGCGGTTCACATCATCTGTGAAGTGCTTTTCTATGGCTCGCGCTCCCAAGGCGACTGCGCCCAGGACAGTCACATCGCCTGGAGTGTGATCTGAGAGACCAAGAGTCACGTTCGGATACATCTGGGCGTACTGATTCAACACACCAAGGTTGATATGGGCAATGTTGTCTATGGAACCCGTGTAATTGGTATTGCACTGCATCAGGACTATCGGCACTCCAGCGGAGACGAGCACGTCCATTGCTCGTTGCACATCTTCAAGAGAAGCGGCACCGGTGGCGAGCAAAACTGGCTTGCCTTTAGCTGCGATATAGCGCAGTTCCTCGATCCAGTTCACATCCCCCGAGCCAACTTTGAATGCATTGACGAAGGGATCAAGATGATCTACGGCTTCAAGGTCGTACGGGGCTGACATGAATTCGATGCCGATAGCAGATGCATGTGCAGCCAGTGGCTCCGTCCATTCCCATGGCAGTGCGGCATCCCAATAGACCTCAAACACGGACTTCTTCCAAGATGCCTGATGATCCCACTGCCCACCAAGATTCTTGAAGCCGTAATCGCTGACGATATGCGCTGCGCGGAAGTGCTGGAATTTGGCGCAGTCCGCTCCAGCATCCTTTGCCAGAGTCATGAGTTCGAGGGCCCGAGAAAGTTCTCCGTCATGATTCGCGGCGATATCGGCGATGAAGTACGTGGGCTGATCAGGGCCAACGAGCCGGTCGCCAATCAGAAACGATCCCATGTGAACACTCACTTCCCTTGCGCTGCTGCGATTGCGGTTTGATACAACTCGGTATAACTACCAGCCACGACATTAGGCGACCACAGTCTGACGGCCCTGTCACGGGCCCGTTCAGCAACAGGTCTTTCTGTGCCCACCAGCATCGCCGCTAAACCTGCGGCGAGGTCACCAGGATCAAAGGGTTCAGCTAGGTATCCAGTCACTTGGTGATCAACGATGTCTGGGAGCCCACCAATTCGGAATGCCACAACGGGCGCGCCACACGCTTGGGCCTCCATGGCCGTGAGAGGCATGGTGTCTTCTCGGCTGGGGACTGCCACCATGCTTGCTGCCGCATAGAGAGCGCGAAGTTTCTCGCTTCCTACAACTTCACCCACAAGATGCACAGGAACTCCTGACGATGTACGAAATCCGGGAGGAACTGGGCCTGCAATAACTACCTCGAGGTCTGGAATCTGAGGGAAGAGTTTGAGGAGCGCTGCATCAAGTAGATCCCAACCTTTTCGCTGATCCTGCACGCCGCCAGAGGCGAGGAAGAGGATGAGGGGCACGTCAGGAGGCAGTGAGAATTCAGCACGTGCAGCGATTTGGTCCATCGGTGCAAATACTTCGGTGTCGATCACATGAGGAATGCGCGTGATGTTCCAATTGAGGAGATCACACATTGCACTTGATGCAACTCGATCCTCCAGCCATGAACTAGCGGGCACCATATTCATTGGTTGATTCCAATGCTTTGCTTTTCGATCCCACGCCAACCGATCGATATCTACTCCCGTTTCACCAGACAATCTGTTGTGACGGGTGTATCCAGATCGCCATCGTGCATCGGGGGTATCAGCCCCATAATGCTCAGTTCCAGAAAATGACCACATGTCATACATCGACCACACGATTGGTTTCGTGATCAAACCGATTTGCTTGATGGTGATGAAACCATTTGTGACCCAATGCAGATTCACAACATCAGCAGAAGATTGATTAATCGTGCGCGCATTCAAAGCCCCGAAGAGCGCGGGTGAACGCCAAGCAGTATTAGGTGATTTCTGAAGGTCCCACACTCGCCGATCAGCCTGTTGGCTTGCACGCCAACGCCTATTTCCTGATCCGCTTAGTTCAGTCACCGTCGGATCACCACTTGCAGATGATGCGACGAGCATCTTTGAATCGATACTGTTTCCGCGAAGTGCGCGATGAAGCGCGTAAGCGGCTCGCGCAGCGCCACTTTGGCTGTCATAGGTACTGACGTGCAGAACCTTCATCGACATTCCCACACGTTAGTGCTCCGGATCGAGTTCACGGGAGAACCGTTCCTCGAACAACCCAATCTTCCTCAACTCGTTGAGACCGACCAACTGCCACCTGCGCGTAGGAGCCGGCAACTCCGAGGGCTCCTCGAGTCAGTGCTGCAATTGATGTTGGATTCGCGATGGCATACCTGCCTAGCCATGCCAGCAGGTGGGCATCTTCTTTGCGTGCTGCCGAGCCGTAGGAGGCACGATCAGAGTTTGATCTGCCATAAATGATACTTACTGGCTCTGCAAACTCTTCAACACATTGATTGCAGGTTGCAGCGGCAACAGCCATTTCGATGCGCATGGGTCCGCTCTTGCGAGGCCGGCCATCGCGCACTTGAAGGTAACTTTCGAATGTGCACACTGAGCCGCTCATCTGCATGTATGTGGGTTGGCGGAGCTGCTGGGTAATCCAGTCAGTCACTCCAAGCCGCGTGGGTCCATCGATTGGGAAAGAGGTCCAAGATTCAAGTGGTTCATCCCAAGGGCCGGAATACAACTCCTCGGCCTGTTCGTGTCGAATTGCCCAAGGGCCAAAGTAGGCAGTGCCAAGTTGCAGGGGCCAAGCACCTGAGGAATCAACAAGTGCCTCAACGCCGCGCACCCGAACCTGATCGTCATAGGCGAGCCAGTAGATCCAGTCTGACCCTCTGGCCCCAGTCTTCTTGAGGTAATCAACCCAGAACGCCTGGTGGGCCATGGTGGGCAGTTCAACCTCGGTACAAAGGACTTCCGCTTTTGAAGGTGTGCCGGAAGCTGCCATCGATGCCACGTACTTTTCGGCGATCTGCATATCTTCAGAGTCAGCCGGTGCCGTAATTGAGAGAATCACCCGAGAAAACAGGTGCTCGCTCAATCTCACGGAGTCAAGGCACCTGCGGAAACGGTCTGACCCCCGATAGTCCATCACCACGAGGATGGGCTGGGTCCGGCTTTGCACCTGCTCATTGTGCTCCACGGATGTGCTGGGCGGGTGGACTACCGTGGTCCCCTGTGGAGCCCAGAGACGTTCTTGTCGCCATTCCGGCATGGAATGAGCAGGGCTCTATTGCCGATGTGATCGCCAAGGTCCGTGAGCACCACCCGGAATCAGGGATCTTGGTCGTAAATGATGGGTCGACCGATCTCACCGCGGTTTCCGCCCTTGAATCGGGTGCTTTTGTTGCCTCCCTCCCCTTCAACGTGGGTGTGGGCGGGGCTATGCGCACGGCCTTTCTCTTCGCCCAGCGTGAGGGCTATCAGGCCTTGGTGCAGGTGGATGCGGATGGTCAGCACGATCCTGCTGACCTTGAGAAGTTAATAAATGGTCTCGATCGCGCGGACATCGTGGTGGGCACCAGATTTCACCCTGAGTCAATGTATTTCGTGGGTGGCCCGCGCCGCTGGGCCATGGTACTTCTCTCGAAGGCGCTGAGCCGGATGAACAAGGGCACGATTTCGGATCCCACTTCAGGTTTTCGGGCTGCTGGCCCCAAAGCCATCGAGCTTTTTGCAGTGAATTACCCAGCAGAGTATTTAGGCGACACAGTGGGCTCGCTGTCCATAGCGATCAGGCACGGCTTAGTGATCGATGAGGCTCCCGTCACCATGTATTACCGCGCGGTGGGCCGGCCAAGCAAAAACGCTTTGTGGTCCGCTTTGTATCTTGGGCGAGCGAGCCTGGCCCTAGTGGCTACTGTGCTCCAGCGCGGAGCACCCTCGAAGGGAGATCAGACCTGATGACTCCCAACATTCTTGCGGCGATCACGGCGCTCATCACTTTTGTTTTCATCATTGATCTGCTTCGGAGAGGAATCCTCAAAGAAAAGTACGCGGTCCTGTGGCTCTTCTTTGCCGGTGCCGCATTGTTCTTCGCAATTTTCCCCTCGGTTCTGGTGCGGATCAGCGCTTTCCTCGGCGTCGCCGAACCTGTGAACCTGCTCTTCTTCGTAACTATCGTGCTGCTCGTATTAGTGAGCGTGCAATTGAGTTATGAGTTGAGCCGGCATGAGGCTCGTATTCGCCGGCTCGCAGAGGAGATTGCACTGCTCGAGCAACGCACGCGTGATCTCAAGGCCCGCGACTCTGATTCATGAGTACAGATTTATGAGCACTGAATCCACAGCAAAAGTCATTGAGCCAATATTGGTCATGGCGTTCAATCGGCCAGATCACCTTCAGGTGCTGCTTAACCGACTGCGCGATGTTAAGGCTGCGCGGATTTATGTGGCGATTGATGGACCAAGGTCCGCCCGGCAAGGTGAAGCGGGGCAAGTTCACAAGTGCCGTGACCTGGTGGCATCAATCGACTGGCCGTGCAATGTGACAACGCTGTTCCAAGATAACAACTTGGGCTGTGGAATGGGCGTAAGCACAGCGATCACCTGGTTCTTCTCTCACGTTGACCGCGGAATCATCCTTGAAGACGACATCATTCCGGATCCTTCATTCTTCCCGTACTGCACCGAACTCCTCGATCGTTACGAAAACGACGATCGGGTGTTTGCTATCTCGGGATGCAATTTTGTTCCTGCAAGTGCCCAAACCCACGCCAACCTGCCCTACAGATTCAGTCAAGTGCCGCATATTTGGGGCTGGGCAACGTGGA
>JBIISH010000108.1:0-5950 GCA_044341115.1 Candidatus Nanopelagicales bacterium | reverse complement strand
TCGTCGCAAACCAAATGCGACATTTTCAAAAATATCCAAATGTGGGAAAAGGGCATATGACTGGAAAACCGTGTTCACTGGACGCTGGAAGGCTCGCAAACGGGTGATATCCGCGTCGCCAACCTTGATTGTTCCAGAAGTTGGATCTTCCAACCCGGCAATCATTCTCAACGTGGTTGTCTTTCCGCAGCCGGACGCACCAAGCAATGCGAAAAAGGATCCAGCTGGAATCGTTAACGTGACGTCGTCGACTGCAACAAAATCACCAAAGGTCTTCACCAGATTTTCGAGGCGCAGGTCCTCGATATTTCGCGCGCTTGTAATCGTGGACACTGCGACCTTTCCCATGGGGGACGAACCAAATTCGACTAGTTACCGATCGCCTTCTGGAAGGCCCGCTGGTACGTTGCGTCCTGCTCGGGAGTCAAGGACATGAAGACGTACGAGTTCCCGAGAATCGCATCGTCGGGGAAGATCCACGGGTTGTCAACGAGAGCGGGATCGATCTCCGCCATCGCCTCCTTGGCGCCCTTTACCGGAGAGACGTACTGCACGTAGGCGGCTACTTCTGCAGCCACGGCAGGATCGTAGTAATAATTCATAATGGCTTCTGCGTTCTTCTTGTGCGAGGCCAGAGCCGGAATCATCATGTTGTCGGTCCACAGTGTGCCGCCGGACTCCGGCAGGGCCACACCGAATGCATCACCGAGCTGGAACATGTCGCCGGACCAGCCGATGACCGCTGTCACGTCACCAGATTCCATCGCGGCTACATACTCATTGCCCGCCACCTGACGGATCTGTCCGTTGTCAACTTGTTGGGTGAGAGCTTCGATCGCCTGGCCGAACTGGTCGTCGGTGAAGTTGGTCGGGTCAAAACCGAGCCAAGCCAACATGATGCCCATGGTGTCGCGCATCTCGGAAAGGACGGAGATCTTGCCCTTCAGTGCAGGATCGAACAGCTGATCAAGGGAGACGAGAGTGTCGGTGCCCAACGCGTCCTTCAGAGCCGACTTGTTCCACCCCAGCGCACCAAATCCCGACTGCCAGGGCATGGAGTACTCGCGGCCCGGATCAAAACCAACATCGAGATAGCTAGCAATCATGTTGGAGAAGTTGGGGATGTTCGCCTTGTCCAGCTTCTGGACGAAGCCGCTCTGGATCCACAGTCCGGCCATCCAGTCGGTCAGCGTGACGATGTCTCGGCCGATCTCCTGACCCTGCTCCAACTGGGTCCGGACTTTGGCAAAGAACTCTGAGTTGTCGTTGATATCTTCGTTATAGGTGACCGTGATGCCGGTGTCGGCCATAAACCGATCGAGGGAAGGCCGCTCGCCCGTCTCATCGTTGATGTCGACGTAGCCAATCCAGTTCGACCAGATCAGCGTCTTCTCCGTATCGGAGAGGTCCTCGACACTCCCGGCCACGGGAGCGGCCGACTCAGATCCCGAACCAGCGGTGTCGCCACCCGTGCCGCCACAAGCTGCAACCGCCATGGCAGCGCCACCGATACCAGCGGCCTGGAGGAGTCTGCGACGAGAAACCGTCGATCGCATCGTTCCGGCAATCGCTGCAACCATCTCGGGGTGGTTCGAAATCATGACTGTTCCTCTCATCGACGTTGAGAAAATCTTTCTACCACAAGTGACGGGTCGCTAGTGGTCATTCACTGTGAGGACAGACAACCTATCCCTTCTCCGAGAAGATCGTCCGGTGCCACGGCTTCCGTGATTCCCCCGTTATGTCCATAGAAACATGCTTGATTTGGGTGTATTCATCAAATGAATAGGTGGACATGTCCTTCCCAAATCCCGATTGGCCAAAGCCGCCATGTGGCATCTCGCTCACGATCGGGATGTGGTCGTTGATCCACACGCACCCGGCCTTGATCTCACGCTGCGCCCGGAGCCCTCTAAAGATATCTCTGGTCCAGGCTGAGGCGGCGAGACCAAAAACAGAGTCATTGGCAAGCGCTATCCCCTCATCATCGGAATCAAAGGGCAGGACCACCAAAACTGGCCCAAAGAGCTCTTGCTGAACAATCTCCCAATCCTGTTCGACTCCAGTCACGATGGTTGGTAGGTAGTAGGCGCCACCAGCGAGGTCACCTGTGCCGATCGAGCCACCGGTCAATATCTGGGCACCTTGCGCTCTCGCCCGCTCCACAAACCCAGACACCCGCTCTTGCTGACGCTTCGAAATCAGCGGGCCGATATCAGTGGAATCATCGAGGGGGTTCCCCACTGTGATGGCCGCAAAAAGGTCAGCCACTCCGTCACAGAACGCCTGATAGAGCGGACGCTGCACATATGCCCTCGTTGCCGCAGTGCAGTCCTGTCCGGAGTTAATCAAGGCCCCAGCGGCTGCTCCTTGAATCGCTGCCTCCAGGTTTGCATCATCGAAGACCACAAATGGTGCCTTGCCGCCCAGCTCGAGATGTACCCGCTTGATGCCCGCTGTTGCCAGTTCCATCACTCGGCGGCCAACTGGGGTGGATCCGGTAAACGAGACCATGTCGACCTGCGGATGTGACACCAGTGCTTCGCCGGCAACCTGACCCGTTCCGCACACAACGTTGACAACGCCAGGTGGAATCCCTGCAGCCATACAGTCTTCAGCGACCATGATCGAGGTGAGCGGGGTTATCTCGGCAGGCTTAAGGACAATCGTGTTTCCGGCAGCCACCGCAGGCAGCATTTTCCACATCGCCATTTGCAGGGGGTAGTTCCACGGAGCGATTGAACCAACAACTCCCACTGGCTCACGGCGAATGAGCGATGTGTGGACGCCGTCCCATTCAGCTGATGCTTTACCGTCAAGGTTGCGGGAGGCGCCCGCAAAGAAGGAGACGTTGTCGATAGAACCCGGCACGTCGAACTCGCGCGATAACCGCAGCGGTTTTCCGGTCTGCGAAGTTTCCACGGCCACGTACTCCTCCGAGCGGGCCGCCATCCTGGCCGCGAGCGCGTTCAGTGCACCCGCTCGCTCACCGGGAGCCGCACGAGACCAGTCCGCAAATGCAGCTCTCGCAACATGGACTGCGTGGTCCACATCCGATGCGGATGCGAGAGCACAGGTTGCAACGACAGTGGAGGTTGCCGGGTCAATGATGTCAATGCTCTTACCTGAAGTCCCAGCAAATGACTCTCCATCGATGAGTGATCCGTCCAACATGATGGCCTCCAATTCCTTCTCCGCGAGGCGATGAATGTATCGCCAAAGCATCTACTCGAACCCAGGCTTTGGTCAAAGTGACGAGCTCTGACCCAGCCTCGGCCGCAAGGACCTACACGTTCTTGCCACCTCGAGGACTGCCAGGCACCGTTCACTTCCGCGACATCTTGAACAATACTTGCTTCATAGCCGTGCCCACTGAGTAAACGTTCGGTGTTCGAAACATCAATTCGATAGCCGCCGTCTAGGCTGATGGCAATAGCGACGCGGCACCCATGACCGTCTGGCATCAGCACCCTAGGCGTGAGCTCACAATGACCATGATTCAGACTTTGTATGGTTAAGTTGGGTGCGGGATCTCATCTAGCACCTGCGAAGTGATCGAGTCCGACGGCAACTACTACGGTAAAAAATGCGAAGCAAGTGGCCGAATGGCCGGCCCAACATAGAATTTTGTATAGAACACACACGAAAACGGAGAAATAACGTGCGGAGCATCGATCACTGGATCAATGGAACTACTGTTGCCTCGACATCGGGAAAAAGATCTCCCGTCTATAACCCCGCAACCGGAAAAGTGCAGGCGCAAGTTGGTCTAGCCTCAATTGCTGAAGTGGATACCGCAGTTGATATTGCAAAAACTGCCTTCAAGACGTGGCGCACGTCTTCTCTCTCAAGGCGTGCCGAAGTCATGTTCAAGTTTCACGAGCTTGTTCTTCGTCATCGCGATGAAATAGCTGAATTGATCTCGGTAGAGCACGGCAAAGTTCCCAGTGACGCTGCTGGTGAATTGGCGCGTGGAATAGAGAATATCGAATTTGCTTGCGGGATCCCCCAGCTCATGAAGGGCTCCTACAGCGAGCAGGTGTCTACCGGTGTCGATGTCTACTCAATTAAGCAACCACTCGGAGTGGTTGCTGGTATCACGCCATTCAACTTTCCCGCAATGGTGCCAATGTGGATGTTTGCTAACGCAATCGCTACTGGCAACACCTTCATCCTGAAACCCAGTGAGAAGGATCCGTCAGTATCAATGCTCATGGCTCGGTTACTCCAGGACGCTGGTCTTCCTGATGGCGTCTTCAACGTTGTCCAAGGCGACAAAGTTTCGGTCGATCGCATCTTGAGCCATCCCGATATTGCTGCCATTAGTTTTGTAGGTTCCACCCCTATTGCCAAATACATCTACTCCACCGGGACCGCGAACGGTAAGCGTGTTCAGGCTCTAGGAGGCGCAAAGAACCACATGGTGGTTCTCCCCGATGCCGATATCGAGATGGCTGCAGATGCAGCGGTCAGTGCGGGCTACGGTTCGGCCGGCGAACGCTGCATGGCGATCTCTGTGGTCGTCGCAGTTGGGGATGTTGCCGATAAGATAGTGCCTGCGATCGCCGCCCGCCTACCCAAGCTTAAGGTGGGGCCTGGCACCGATCCCACCGCGGAGATGGGTCCACTCATCACTCGAGAGCATCGCGACAAAGTTGCCTCTTACATCACCAATGCTCCAGGTGAAGGAGCAACGATAGTGGTAGATGGCCGTGACAACGATCTTCCCACCGAGGGGTTCTTCCTAGCACCGTCACTGATTGACAATGTCAAACCGGGGATGAAATCCTACGACGAAGAAATTTTTGGTCCAGTGCTTACCGTGACTCGCGTTGCAACGTATGAAGAGGCCGTTCAGCTTGTCAATGACCATCAATATGGAAATGGAACGGCAATTTTCACTCGTGATGGCGGGGCCGCCCGCCAGTTCCAATTCGATATTCAGGTTGGCATGGTGGGAATCAACGTTCCGATCCCCGTTCCTGTTGCTTACTACAGCTTTGGCGGCTGGAAGGCCTCAATCTTTGGTGACTCCAACATGTATGGGCCAGCCGGAATCGAGTTCTTTACCCGCACAAAGACGATCACTTCTCGTTGGCCCGATCCATCAACCTCTTCAGTCGACCTCGGATTCCCTCGCACCCGTTAAGTGGCTTCAAAAGGTCAGGCATGCCTATTTGCTACAGACTCCAGTGAATTCGCCCAGATTCCCAAGTCGTCAATGTTGACCACGGGCGTCGCAGAAGTTTTTCACAAGCTTGCACTTTGCTCAACCTAGTCTGCGAGGGGTAGCTTTCGTTTTTTGGCATGAAGGTATTGACCAAAATGAGGAACAAGTAGATCGGCGACTAATCGAGCGAAGTCATCACGTGCTTAATGCGCGTGTAGTCCTCAAATCCGTACATCGACAGATCCTTGCCGTATCCGGAATGCTTGAAACCACCGTGAGGCATCTCGGCGACGAGCGGGATGTGGGTGTTGATCCAGACAGTGCCAAAATCAAGATTCTTGGCCATCCGCATCGCGCGACCGATATCTCGGGTCCAGACAGAGGATGCCAATCCGTAATTGACCCCGTTTGCCCAGCGAAGAGCTTCTGCCTCATCGCTGAACTTCTGGATGGTGATGACGGGCCCGAACATCTCATTTTGGATCATTTCATCGTCTTGGTTCAGCCCAGCAATAACCGTTGGCTCGATGAAGTAGCCACGGTTACCTTGACGAGATCCTCCTGCTGTTACCTGTGCATGCTTCGGCGCCCGTTCAATGAATCCAAGCACGCGCTCAAGTTGGCTCGCATTGTTGACCGGCGGCACCATCGCATCGCCTCCTGGGCCGTCCGCGAACGTGGTGCCAGTGTTCTTAGCCTGCTCACTCAAAGCGGCAACAAAATCATCGTAAATTCGAGGTGCAACGAGCATTCGGGTAGCAGCGGTGCAGTCTTGTCCCG
>JBIISH010000292.1:0-2633 GCA_044341115.1 Candidatus Nanopelagicales bacterium | reverse complement strand
CCAGCAACCGCAAGCCATTCTGCAGCAGCTGCAACGTCAGCGTCGTCAAAAATCACGACGGGCGCCTTGCCACCCAATTCAAGGTGCACCCTCTTCACGTCTTTGGCTGCAGACTCAGCAACTTGCATACCAGCTCGAACCGAACCGGTAATTGCAACCATCTGCGGAATCGCATTTTCCACCAATGCTCGACCGGTATCACGATCTCCACACACCACATTGAATACACCCGGTGGCAACGCCTCGGATTCAGCAATGATTTCCGCCATGCGCACCGTTGATGCGGGGGTGGTATCACTTGGCTTGAGCACCACAGTATTTCCGGCAGCGATGGCCGGAGCAAATTTCCAAACCGCCATCATCATGGGGTAGTTCCACGGGGTTACCTGCCCGATCACGCCAATCGGTTCACGCCTGATGGAGGAGGTGAATCCACGCATGTACTCAGCGCTTGCTCGGCCATCAAGTACGCGCGCTGCACCAGCAAAGAATCGAATCTGATCGATCATCGGCGGGATTTCCTCTGACGCCGTCACGGCAATCGGTTTACCCGTGTTTTCACTCTCCAGAGCAATCAATTCCTCCGCATGACTCTCGAAAGCATCAGCGATTTTGAGCATGGCCAACTGCCGCTCAGCCGGGGTGGAATCGCGCCATCCAGCAAAGGCCGCCTGAGCTACTTGGTACGCCTGATCCACATCAACGGCGGAAGAAACTGGCGCCGTGGCAAAAACTTCTCCGGTTGTGGGGTTGAAGAGTTCCGAGGTCACCCCATCACGGGTCTCCACACTGGTTCCGCCAACAAAGTTCTTTATCTGCTTGTGTGCGCTCACTGGGTGCTCCCGAATGTGCCTGAGGGTGAATGGGTGTGGCCAAGCGTAGTCATATTCGATGCTTTCCATAGTAATTACCCAAAGATTGTACGTATTTCGCAGATAAATTTGAATTTTGCTGCGGATTCGCTTGCTTTGTCAGTATCCCTAGTACAGAGTGTACGTATGACCGTCAAGGAGAAGAACGGCTCAGGGGGCACCGCTTCGCCCGTCATTGACGACGTCTCCAAAGCAATTATCGAGCAATTGCAACAAGACGGCCGGCGCCCGTACGCATCGATCGGCAAAGCTGTTGGCCTATCCGAGGCAGCCGTTCGTCAGCGCGTTCAGCGACTCACAGATGCAGGTGTCATGCAAATAGTCGCCGTCACTGATCCATTGCAGGTTGGCTTCACCAGATCGGCCATGCTCGCCGTGCACGTCGATGGAGACGTGGAAGCGGTTGCTGAGCACATGGAGCAGCTTCCCGAGGTCGACTATCTGGTGATTTGCGCTGGCTCTTTTGACATCTTGGCTGAGGTCGTGGCTGAGGATGACGAACACCTACTCGAGCTCGTAAACCGTCGAATCCGTTCAATTCCGGGCGTTCGTTCAACCGAAACCTTCGTTTATCTCAAACTCCGCAAACAAACCTACACATGGGGAACACGATGACAACCACTCCGCAATTCGTATCCGAGCCAGGAAATGACTCCTTAGCAGACAAGGCACGTGATCACCTGTGGATGCATTTCACCCGCCACTCCACCTATTACGACGGCGGACATGTTCCCATCATCGTTAAGGGCGAAGGCGCCTACATTTGGGATGACCAGGGCAAACGGTATTTCGATGGGTTATCGGGTTTGTTCGTTGTGCAGGCCGGTCACGGCCGTAAAGAGCTTGCCGAGGCTGCCGCAAAGCAAGCCGAGAAGTTGGCATTTTTCCCGATTTGGTCTTACGCCCACCCTGCTGCCATCGAACTGGCTGAGCGCTTGGCGCACTATGCACCCGGCGATCTCAATCGGGTCTTCTTCACCTCTGGTGGTGGCGAAGCCGTTGAAACCGCCTGGAAATTGGCCAAGCAGTTCTTCAAGATGACGGGCAAACCCACCAAATACAAGGTGATCAGCCGATCCATCGCCTACCACGGGACCCCGCAGGGCGCGCTGAGCATCACCGGCATCCCACCAGCAAAGATTCCGTTTGAACCGCTGGTACCAGGCGGTGTGAAGGTCCCCAACACGAATTTTTATCGTGCGCCTGAGGAATACCGAACCGATGAAAAGGCTTTCGGCCTGTGGGCTGCTAATCGCATCGCCGAGGCCATTGAGTTCGAAGGGCCAGATAGCGTCGCCGCCGTCTTCCTCGAGCCCGTGCAAAACTCCGGAGGTTGTTTCCCGCCACCCCCCGGTTACCTCGAGCGCGTGCGCGAAATTTGCGACGAGTACGACGTACTCATGGTTGCGGATGAGACGATCACATCTTTCGGCCGCATTGGCGACATGTTTGCCATGAACCGCTATGGCGTGACACCTGACATCATCACCTGCGCAAAGGGCATGACCTCGGGTTACTCGCCTTTGGGTGCCATGATCGCCAGTGAGCGCCTGTTCGAGCCATTCAAGCATGGCAATAACGCATTCCTGCACGGCTATACGTGGGGCGGTCACCCGGTTTCAGCTGCTGTGGCTATGGCAAACCTCGACATTTTTGAGCGCGAAGGCCTCAACCAAAATGTCATCAACAACGAAGGCGCTTTTCGTCGTACTTTGGAAAAGCTGAAAGACTTGCCGATCGTTGGTGATGTGCGCGGTGCTG
>JBIISH010000052.1:0-8618 GCA_044341115.1 Candidatus Nanopelagicales bacterium | reverse complement strand
TTTGAAAATACTTGGTGATGTAATAGCCATTGTCATCGTGGCGCTGCTTGCGCTCATCGTCATGTTTGCTGCTGGGCCCATTGAGCGGGTGCTGGGCGATAGTGGGCTCAACATCTTGAACAGGGTCTTCGGACTGATCCTGCTCGCCATAGCCGTAACGTCGATTATGACCTCGCTCATCAACTTCTTCCCGGGATGGGCAAACTAAATAACCTCAGACTGACCCAACGTATTGACAAGAAAAGGATGGCCACGATGCCCGCTCGTCTCCCCGCTCGCACCCCAATGATTCGTGTGGTTGCGTGTGTGCTCACCACTGCTGTGATGTTTGCAGGGGCGGCCATCGCGCATGCCGAGGTAGTTCAAGTGGATCCTGGAAAGAGTGTTTCGGCTGGTAAGCCAATCTCCGGAACGGGTCAGAACCTGCCATCGCTGGGAGCGCAGTCAACCTGGAACATTGGCGCCAATCCAGCTGACTACGTCAATACCTATTACTCCAGCGGTGCTGCTCTCAACGATCAGCGTGATGTGGCACTCGCCGCTCGAACATGGTCAAAGAAGTGGGTTCGCGAGGTCTGTGGGGGCACTGCGCCTGCCACAGTGCGATCATGCAAAGCGGCAGCTGTCTTTGATATTGACGACACCCTTCTGAGCAGTTACCCAACGCTCTCCACAAACACGCCAGCCTTCACGTTCTCTCAAGATGCCTTCAACTCCGCTGCCACGAATTGCACCGCAACGGTGATCGAGCCCGTGAAGAGGCTCTACCGCACACTTCAGCGGATGGGTGTTGCGATTGTGTTGCTGACTGGCCGCAGCGAATCCCTTCGTGAATCAACATCAAAGTGCTTACGACAGGCCGGCATCAACAACTGGGAGAACCTCATCCTGAAGCAGCCGGGCGACACTGACCCTGCAGCGGTCTATAAGGCGAAAGCTCGCAAGGCACTGGTGAAGGCTGGCTGGCGCATCGGGCCAAACGTGGGAGATCAAATCAGTGACATGTCTCTTGGATCGCACGAGCACGGCTTCTTGATACCGAATCCGATGTATCTCATTCCTTGACCGGCATGATGTCTGCATGAGGTTTCAACTAGCTGGTCGTCTCGTTCTTGCCGCCATATTGCTGTTCGCGGGAATCGGTCACTTTCGCGATACGCAGGAGTTCACTGCCCAGGTGCCACCGTGGGCCCCGGCTCCTGAGTTCATTGTCTACGCATCTGGCGTCGTCGAAATTCTGTTGGGACTGGCCCTCATTGCTCTGCCTAAGTATCGAGTTGTCGTGGGGTGGTTGATCGCAGGTTTCTTCGTGATCATCTTCCCGGGCAACATCTCCCAGTTCATCACCCAGACAGATGCTTTTGGGTTAGACACTGATGCCGCTCGCTTTATTCGCCTGCTGTTCCAGCCGCTGCTGGTTGTTCTCGCGTTGTGGTCGAGTGGTGCGTGGAGCGCGTTTCGCAATCAAAAGAAGGCCAGCACCTAAGCCCGACCCGTGTCGCGCATCCAGAGAGAGAAACCCGCTCCTCCGTGCGCCAGGGACTGCAGCCTAGAGCGATCCCATTTGATTTGTTACACAAAAATCACTTGACAGCTTCGATGTAATGCACAGTACGGTTATCCTTTAGGACAACGACAAGGAGATCAGATGTCCGCACTGCCTCTAGAGACCTCCGGCGAAGGCCTACTTGATCAGGCCGAGTACTGGAAGCGAGCGCAGTCGGTCATTCCACGAGGTGCATCCTCGGGCCATCGCGTTGGCTGGGACCAGGTCATCAATCGAACCTCCGGCTCACATGTGTGGGATGGCACAGGCAAGCGTTACGTCGACTACCTCCTCGCCTGGGGGCCCATCGTGTTGGGTCACTGCGATCCGAGGGTCAACGAGGCGGTGGCCAAGGCAATGTCCACATGCGACCTCACGGGCATCGGACCGCAGTTCGGCGAGGTGGAGGTTGCCGAGATCATCTGCACAGTCATGCCGAGTGCTGAACGGGTGGCCTTTTGCACGTCGGGCACAGACGCGACGATGCACGCGGTCCATCTTGCTCGTGCTGCTACGGGGCGCAGGAAGATTGTGAAGTTCCATGGCTCCTACCACGGTTGGAGCGATGTGGTTGCAGTCGGAAGTGCGCGTGCTGACTCCACTCCGACAACTCCCATGAGCACTCCCAATGGTGGAGGTCTGCATCCGGATTCCATCGCCGATGTGATCATGGTCGAGTGGAATGATGACATTGCCGTCAAGCAGGCTTTTGCCGATCACGGACATGAGATCGCCGCGGTCTTCTGCGAGCCCTACGTGCACAGTTTTGGCTGTGTTCCTGCGAAGGAAGGCTTCTTGGAGATGCTTCGCGCCACATGCGACGCGCACTCCTCGGTACTGGTCTTCGACGAGGTCAAGACCGGCTTCAGGTCGGCCATCGGCGGGTATCAGTCCATCTGCGGAGTCACCCCAGACCTCACAGCATTCGGGAAGGCCGTGGCGAACGGTTTCGCTCTTGCTGGACTGGCGGGCAATGAGGTGTTGATGGGCCATCTGGGCGCATATACAGGAGATCGGGCGACGATTGACGGCACCTACAACGCCGCTCCCTATGCACTGGCAGCGGCCCGCAAGACACTTGAAATCATGCAGACGGAAGATGTCTTCGAACGCCTTTACCTTCGTGGGGAGCAGGTCCGCACAGGTCTTCGCGAGGCGGCAGCCGAAGCTGGCGCGCAGGTGTCGATCGTGGGGCTGGGTTCGGAGTGGGCCGTGTATTTCCAGCCCACTGCGCCCACCAATTTCCGTGAGGCGCTCAGATCGGACACTGCTGCATACGCGCGATTCCATGAGGTGATGGTGGACGGTGGCATCATCCAGCCGGCCTTCCCTAATGGTGACAGAAGATTATGCGCTGCCACCTCGCAAGAAGACGTGGATCTCACGATCGAAGTCGCTCGCCGGGCGTTCGCAGCCAGTATCAAGATCTAACTGCCTGATTCAGCATTCAGGAAAAGCCACCAGGCATATCCACGAGATAAGGACTTAGACAATGGGCAGAGTTGAGGGCAAGGTCGCATTCATCACCGGCGCAGCACGAGGTCAGGGTCGCTCTCACGCACTCTTCCTCGCGCGAGAAGGCGCTCGAATAGTCGCCACAGACGTTGGTGGTGGCCAGGTGGAGCACGTAGAGTATCCAACTTCCTCGGAAGACGATCTTCAGGAGACAGTCCGCCTTGTCCGGGAGGCGGGCGGTGAAATCGTTGCTGGCTATGCCGACGTTCGAGATCGTGACGCCGTTGATGCCGTGGTTGCGCAGGGCTTGGAGGCCTTCGGCTTCATTGACGTCGTGGTGGCCAATGCGGGTGTCTTTACCTGGGGAGCTGCACCGGATCTGAGCCGTGAGGGCTGGCAGACCGTGATCGACATCAACCTGAACGGCACATGGAACGCAGTCCAGTCCGTTCTGCCAAGCATGATTGCTCGTGGCAAGGGTGGCTCCATCATGATGACGGCGTCGCAGATCGCCACGCGTGGCCAGTCGAATGCCGTTGCCTACGCTGCGAGCAAGGCCGGGATCGTCGGCATGATGCGAGCACTGGCTGCGGAGTTGGCCCGCGAGAACATCCGTGTCAACACCATTCATCCGAGCACGGTCTATACAGAGATGATCTTAAACGAGCCGGTGTACAAGGTGTTCCGACCTGACCTTGAGAATCCGGGCCTCGCTGAAATGGAGGCCGAGCTGCGCCCCTTCCATATGCTTGATGTACCGGCGCTCGATGTTGAGGACATCAGCCACGCTGTGGTCTATCTCGCATCGGATGAGTCCCGATATGTCACGAGTATGAAGTTTGCAATCGATGCTGGATCCACCCAGAAGCTTGGCTGACGTGACCCTTCAGGAGATGACCATCTCCTCGCTAGAAGAGCACTCTGCTCATAACTATGCACCTCTGCCGGTCGTCATTGCGGAGGCTGATGACATCTGGGTGACCGATATCGAAGGCACTAAATACCTTGACGCACTCTCGGGCTACTCAGCGTTGAACTTCGGTCATCGTCACCCGACTCTGGTGAATGCTGTGCGTGCCCAATTGGATCGGGTGACCCTGACAAGCCGTGCATTCCACCACGATCGATTTGCACAGTTCTGCACAGACCTCTCTCGTCTCACGGGCAAGGACGCAATCCTTCCCATGAATACCGGTGCTGAGGCCGTGGAGACGGCTATCAAAGCAGCGCGACGATGGGGCCACCAGCGCAAGGGTGTCCCGGTGGACCAGGGGACGATCATCGTTGCCGACAACAACTTCCACGGACGAACAACCACGATCGTGGGGTTCTCGACTGATCCTGATTCTCGGACCGGCTTCGGACCGTTCACGCCCGGATTCCGCTCGGTTCCCTTTGGCGACGTAGACAGTCTTGAGGCGCTGATAGACGACAACACCATCGCCGTACTGCTCGAGCCCATTCAGGGCGAGGCAGGTGTGATCATTCCTCCAGCCGGCTACCTTGCCGCCGTCCGCACATTGACCGCAAAGCACAACGTCCTGCTGATCGCGGATGAGATTCAGGCGGGGCTGGGGCGGACCGGTGCCACGTTCGCATGCGACCATGAAGCGGTCGTGCCCGACATACTTGTGCTGGGAAAGGCGTTGGGCGGAGGAATCCTGCCTGTCTCAGCGATTGCGGCTGACTGGGACGTCATGGAGGTGTTCACGCCGGGCTCCCACGGCAGCACATTCGGTGGCAACCCGCTCGCGTGTGCGGTGGGCTCAGCAGTCGTCGAGCTGCTCGAGACGGGGGAGTACCAGGAGCGAAGCCGAGTGCTCGGTAAATATCTGGAGGAGGGACTGCGCTCGATCGAATCTGATCTCCTAGTCGAGATCCGATGCATCGGGCTGTGGGCCGGTGTGCAATTCGCACCTGACGTGTCGGCAAAGAAGCTGTGTCTGAGCATGATGAAGAAGGGCGTACTTGCCAAGGACACCCAGCAGAGCACGGTGCGGATCGCACCGCCGCTGACGGTCAGAGTGAACGAAGTGGATCTGCTCGTAACGGCTTTGGATGCAGCCGTCAAAGAATACGTTGGAGCCTGACATGCATTACATCGTTGTTGGAGCGGGCACTGCCGGGTGCGTGGTCGCGGCGCGATTGAGCGAGGACCCCGCGAATTCGGTGACGTTGATCGAGTCCGGGCCGGATCGACATGCAGGCAATCGCCCAGAGGGCGTGGCGTCTGTGAACTGGATCCGCGCACTGGGAGAGACGGCGGCGTTCAACGAGAAGATCACGGCCGCACGACTTCCGAGCTCGAATCGCAAGCAGTACATGCGCGGGCATGGTGTCGGCGGATCCGGAGCGGTGAACGCAATGATCTGCCTGCCCGGACTTCCTACGGACTATGACAGGTGGGCGGACGATCTCGGCTGCGCCGGATGGGCGTGGGCTGACGTAGAACCGTGGTTCACGCGCATCCAGGGCGGAGCACTGCAGACTGATGCGCGCTTTTATACCCCGGTGGACCGCGCCCTCATGGGTGCAGGCGTTGAGCTGGGGTACAGGGATGACGTTGACACCTACACGCCTACCGATGGAGTCGGGCCGGTGTATCTCTGCGCTGACGCTACGACGCGTATGTCCACGGCGGAGATGTGGTTGGACCCCGCTCGTGCGGAGGGTCGGGTGAGTGTTCGCACAGGCGAGGGTGTGGATCAACTGCTGTGGGATGGTGACCGGTGCGTAGGAGTGGAACTCCTGAGCGGGGAGCAACTGGCCGCTGATCACGTCGTTTTGTGCGCCGGTGCCTTTGAGAGCCCTGCGATCCTCCTGCGTTCGGGCCTGCAGAATCCTGCGGTGGGAATGAATCTGTGTGACCATCCGGCGGCCAGTCTGCGCCTGGTGCTGAATCCGGAACTGCGAGGCACGGATCTTGAACATGCGTGCATCAATGTTGTCCTCAGAGCCTCGTCGAGCATCTCGAATGGGGATGTGCATCTCCTGCCGCTGCACGGAAGTCTTGACGATGGCGCAACCCAAGCACTCGTGATGGCAGCGCTCATGACGGTTCGATCCACCGGGCGGGTCTACCTGGACCCTGACGATGTGACGGGGCCTCCGATCATCGATATGAACATGCTCACCGACCCGCTGGATCGGCAGGCGATGCGCGAGGCGGTTCTGACGATGATCGATGTTCTGCAGACAGGGGCTTTCGCGGAGATCGTGGAGGAGGTCGTGGTGGACAGTCGGGGGACATCCCTGACGGAGCTGCGTACCGCGTCCGTGATGGATGAATGGCTGCGAGAGACGATGGGTGACTACTTCCACGCATGTGGAACCTGTCGCATGGGCCGGCCCGATAATCCCGCTGCCGTAGTCGACCTGGAAGGCAAGCTCATCGGTCGAAGTGGCGTACACGTTATCGACGCCTCGATCTTGCCCGATGTCCCCGCTGCCAACACGCACTGGCCAACCGTGATGATTGCTGAGCGCCTTACGGCAGGGCTGATGGGCCGATCGCTGTCCGATCTTGAGGCGGTCTCGCTCGTGGAAGCGGCGACCCCATCCCAGCCCTAGGTGGCGACGTGGAAGTTTTCCGTCACATCTGATCGCACGCAGCGAGATATCCGGCAATCATGACCCTTGCGACTTCGCGAATGATCTCGTCTGAAGGCAGGAAACGCGAACTGTGCAGTTCGGGCTCGGTGGCGCTGCCTGATCCCGATCCGACAAACGCCATCACGCTGGGCACGACCTGACCGTAGAACGCAAAATCATCAGCTCCACACGATCTCAGTGGCTCGCACTGAATCGCACCGCCCAACTGCGCCCATTCAGACAGCCGAACAGCTAGTCGTTCGTCATTGGCGAGGGCGGGCTCACCACGGCGTAGGTCGATCGCCACAGTGCATCCATGAATTGCTGCCGCATGCCCTACGGTCTCCATGATCAACTCATGCAGGGCCTCTCGGTGTGCGGGATCGTAGGTGCGGATGGTCCCAGTGAGGATCGCCTCGTCAGGTATGGCATTGGGCGCGATGCCGCTGTGGATTGAGCCCACGGTGATCACTGCTGGTTCCATCGGGTCAGTACGTCGGGAAATGATCTGCTGCAGGGCGGTGATGACTGAGGCCGCGGCCAGAACGGGATCGGCGGTCGCATGGGGATATGCGCCATGCCCACCCCGTCCTTGGATCACCACGGTGAACTCGTCGGACGAGGCATTCATGATGCCCGGAAACGAGGAGAATTCCCCGGCCCGAATGCGAGGGTGCACGTGCGCACCGATCACGGCCTGCACGTGAGCGGTCTGGAGTGCGCCACTCTTCACCATGTCGAGGGCTCCGCCGGGCACAGACTCCTCTTTTGGCTGGAGCAGGGCGACCATGGGGATCGCCTCATCGGCGAGTGCATGGGCAACAGCAACAAGCGCCGCGAGATGGACGTCGTGGCCGCATGCGTGCATAGCATCGTTGGTGCTACTCCAAGGAGCTGCCGTTTCCTCTCTGATGGGGAGTGCATCCAGTTCTGCACGGATGGCCACGGATGGCCCAGAAGACGCACCGATTCTGATGACCCTGCCGCCTGCTACGTCGGGCGCATCAGCGAATCCGAGAGCCGCAGCCACCAGTGCCGCCGTGGGCGCCTCATGCCCGCTGATATATGGGTTCGCATGAATCTCATGGCGCAGCCGGATGGCCTCTGGAAGGGCTCGTTCGACCTTTTCCATCAGTGGCTTGATTCTTTCCAGTGTGACGTCCGAGGTCATGCTTCACCTCGCTCAAGTCCGTAGAGCCGCGCCGCGTTATTCCAAGCGAGGTCGTCAATGAGCGCTTGCGCGTCGGGCATGCTGATGTCATGTGAATTCAGCATGTCTGACAGTACTGCGTCAATCCCGATGCGCCACAGTTGTGCACCGAGGAAGTACAGCTCCGCGATGCCGAAGGCATCAGATGCATACAACAGTCGTGAGAATGGGACGATCTCCAACGACTCGCGAATGATGGATCGAGATCCGGCCCCGGAGTGCGCGACACCCAGGCTGGTGTCCATGTATACATGCGAAAACACTTGGCAGAGGATCGCGGCCTGCCGCACGTACGGGTAACAGTGCAGGAGCACGATGCTTGCCCCAGTGTCCTCGGTGGCTCGCAGAAACGCAGTCATCTGCGAGGGATCACAGCGATACAGTGTGATGTCTTTGTCACCGTAGCCAATGTGCATCTGGATGGGCTTGCAGTGTCGCAAGGCCTGCCAAAGGAAGAATCGGAGCAGCACCGGGTCGCTCACTCGCTCACTGCCGGTCGACTCGATCTCCCTGAGCCATGCCGAGCAGGCGAGAACAACCTCCCCATCCGTGGGAGGGTTGGGATCGAAGTCCAGTCCGTATCGGTACGCGATGACACTCTTGAAGCCGATGCAGTGTTGTGATCTCTGCGCAAGAGCTGCGCGAAAGGCGTCGGGGAAGTCTTCGGCCGACTGATGCCTGACGATCTCCTCGGCGAGCGTCTCGAGCCGCACAATCGTCTCTACCGGTCGTCTCGCGAGTTCCTCTAGTTCCTTCGGACTGGTGAGTTCCGAGCCTCGATACCCCGTGTCCACTACGTACATGTCAACTCCGGAT
>JBIISH010000051.1:0-8636 GCA_044341115.1 Candidatus Nanopelagicales bacterium | reverse complement strand
GTCTCTGTGCTGAGCGAGATGTCTGGTGTCCCTGTCGATGTGATTCATGAGGTGTACACGGGGTACGACACGATGCCGGAGCAGGCCCTATCACCGTGGCAGGCTGATGCGATTGCTGAAGCAAAGGCCGCTGCCCAGCTCACCTAGTGAGTTATCCGCAATCGCATTGGAGACCTTGTGCCGTTCTTACGAATTGAAAATGTCACTGTGTGGACTGGCCACCGCCTTCCTTCCGGTGAGTGGTTTACCTCCGATGCGATCCTGATTCGCGATGAGCGAATCGTTGCCTTGGGGAACTCAGCAAAGGCCGCTCAGGTAGATCAGGTAATCGACGGCAAAGGCGGATTTCTCTGCCCCGCATTCGGTGATGGTCACGTGCACTCGATCTTTGGCGGCCTCGAAGAACAGTTCGCTCCGGTGCGTGATCTTGGCTCTCCGCAGGAGATCGCTGCCTCTGTTGGTAAGTGGGCAACCGCGCATCTTGAGCTGGAATGGATTAGAGGCGAAGGATTCGATCACACTCTCGCTCCGGGTGGAGTTTTCCTTGCGGAGTGGCTCGATGCAGAAGTTCCTGACCGGCCAGTGGTCCTGCGGGCAACGGACTACCACACCGTGTGGGTGAATTCCGAGGCTTTGCGCAGGGCTGGATACACGGTTGGCGTAGCGCAGCCGCACGATGGCGAGATAGTTCTTGATGAGTTGGGCGCACCTACTGGAACATTGCGTGAATGGGGAGCCTGGCGCCCGGTCTATTCGCTACTCCCGCGGGTTCCTGATGACATGGCAATCGCAGCACTCGATTTTGCGTCGTCGTCCTTTGTCTCCGCGGGCCTCACCTGGGTGCAAGATGCGTGGGTAGAGCCAGCTGACGTAGACACTTGGCTCATGGCCCTTGAGGCCGGTGTATTGAATTTTGGAGCCGACCTTGCATTGTGGGCCGATCCCAATTCTTGGCGAGACCAGTTGGAGGGTTTCACTGCCTCGCGGAGTGCGGTGCAGATGCGTGGCCGCGGCCAACTCAGCGCTGAGACAATTAAGTTTTTTGCTGATGGCGTTATCGAGTCTGGCACGAGCGCGATGTTGGAGCCATTTTGTGACTGCCCGCACTCCAAAGGAATGCCCAACTGGGATGCAGAGGAGATGAAGCTTGCGGTGGCATCCATCGATGCGCTGGGCTTCACACCACATATTCATGCGATCGGTGATGCGGGAGTTCGCATGGCACTAGATGCGATTGAATACGCAGCCGCAGTCAACGTCCCTCGTGATCGACGATGGGTCATGGCCCACACCCAACTTGTGGATCCGGTTGATCTTCCGCGCTTCGCCGAGCTCGGCATCATTGCCAACTTTGAGCCCTATTGGTCGAAGTTTGATTCGTGGCAAAGTGAATTGACGGAACCTCGGCTTGGCCCTGAACGCACCAATCGACAATTTCAAACGGCGACCTTGGCTGAGCTTGGAGCTCGGGTCTCCTTTGGAAGCGATTGGCCGGTCACGACCTATGCCCCTCTTGACGGTATTCAGGTGGCGGTTACCCGCCAAATGACCGCTGATGGTCCCTCGTGGATGCCGGAAGAGTGCATATCAGTTGATGAGGCACTGGCCGCCTACACAACCGGTGTGGCCTTTCAAGCGGGCAGAGATGACGCTGGTGTTCTTCGCCCCGGCGCTGTTGCTGACCTCGTGTTACTTGCCCAGGATCCACGCGATGTGCTCACATCAGAGATCGCCGCGATCTCCGTCGAAGGCACCTGGCGATCTGGGTCACGCGTTTTTTAGCTGATGGGGTTAAGGGCGGTAGCTGACGTGCTACACATGAATACATGACTCCCAGTGATGCCGATCGCCTGCTCCTTTTCACGCAGGCGCAATTGGCCCGGTCACGGCAGGCACGTGGGCTGCGCCTGAATGCACCTGAAGCAACGGCACTCATTGCGGATGCTATTTGCGAATGGGCTCGTGATGGGCTCGATCTCGATACCGCTCGCACGCGCGGCGGTCAATTACTCAGTGTTCACGACGTCTTGCCAGGCGTGCCAGAGGTCGTGACGCAGGTGCGCGTCGAGGCCAGGTTTGATGATGGTAGTCGGCTTGTGGTTGTCAACGATCCTTTCGGGGCGGGCACTTCGATCGTTGATGAGTTGATTGCGCCTGTAGGGGGTACCCCGATTGTGATCACCAATACATCGGCCACTGCAATTGGTATTTCATCTCACATTCATTTGGCGGAGATTAATCCCCGACTGCGCCTAAATCGCAGCGCCGCCTTTGGGATGCGACTCGCAGCCCCAACGGGGGATACCGCCTGGCTCGATCCAGGGGAGACACTGGAATTGTTGATGATTCCGATCGGGGGCGCTCGCGTGATGATTGGCAACACGGGTGTGATCAATGGCTCACTCGATGATCCAGCTGTCCGCGATCGAGCCATTGAAACATTACGCGCATGCGGATACCTCGACATCGTTGATGGAACGGATATCAATGCCGACTCAGCTGCCGAAAGTGCGGTTGCCCGATTGATGGAGAGCCGATGAGTGGGTATGGCCCTGCTGCGGGCGATGTGATTGTGCTTGGTGACACCGGTTTGCGTCTTCGCATTCCAGAACGAGTGCCTGATGCTGGGGATGAGTTGCATGTGGGATTCGCGAAGACCGGCAGAGACGGAATAGGGCTGGCTCCCGTCACCACTCGCGAATCCTGTGATGTTGTGCTGACAAATGTGATTGTTGTTGACGCAGTCGCTGGCATCAAGGTGGCATCTATTGGGATTCGAAATGGTCGGATCAGCGGGATTGGAAAAGCTGGTAATCCGAACACCACAGGAGATGTTGACGTTGTTGTTGGATCAGGAACCGTGGTGATTTCCGCCGATGGAATGATTGCAACAGCGGGTGGAATCGACACCCATGTGCACAGCATCACGCCACGAGTTTTTGACTCCCTGATTTCCTCGGGCATCACTACCGTGTTGAGCCAAGAAGCGGGCCCGGTGTGGGGGGTTGGGCTGGGATCTCGATGGTTCCTCGAGACCGCTCACAAGGCGATGGATGCCTTCCCGATCAATATTGGCCTGCTCGGCCGGGCCTCGACTTCAACCGGTTCGATTCTTCGAGAGGCGATCGAGGGTCATATTTGCGCCTTCAAAGTTCACGAAGACACTGGCGCAACCTTGAGCACCATCGACACGGCTCTTCGAACGGCTGATGAGATTGACGTGCAGGTGGCTCTGCACACGGACGGCCTCAATGAAACTTTGTCTGTCGCAGACACCCTCGCGGTAATTGCCGGCCGGGCCATTCACGCCTACCACGTTGAAGGGTGCGGGGGAGGGCATGCTCCGGACGTTCTGACGCTGGCAGGTCACGACAACGTGATTGCTTCATCGACCAACCCGACCTTGCCGTACGGATCTAATGCTGTTGCAGAGCACCTCGACATGATTTTGTTGTGCCACGGCATGAACTCTGATCGGGATGCTGATATTCGTATCGCTCGGGCGCGGGTGCGGGGCGTGACCATGGCTGCTGAGAACCAACTGCATGACCGGGGTGTCATTCCCATTACCTCCTCTGATGCGCAAGGCATGGGTCGTGCCGGAGAGACGTGGTGGCGCACTTTTGCCATGGCAAGTGTGCTCCGACCGCAAGATGATGGAACCGATGACAACGATCGGATTCTTCGTTACCTCGCCAAGGTGACCATTAATCCGGCACTGGCACACGGGCTATCGCACGAGATCGGAAAACTCGAAGTCGGATTGCTTGCTGACATTGTTCTGTGGTCACCCAACTCGTTCGCGGCGAAACCCTGGCTCGTCCTGAAGTCCGGATTCCCTGCTTGGGGGGAATCGGGTAACCCAAATTCGAGTCTGCCTGATACCGAGCCGCTACAGATCGCCGAGCAATTTGGCGCAATTGGAGCGGCGCCTGCTGAACTCTCCTTCCTCATCACGAACAAGGTTGCAGCAGCGGAACAACCGATGCCATCAGCCCGCAAGGCAATAGTTGTGCGTGATGCCCGAAGCGTTCGAGGCTCGGACATGATCCGGCACGGCAACCTCGGCACCGTTGCTGTTAACCCTGATGGTTCCGAGGTGCGATGGAACGGTGAGTTACTCACCGGATCCCCAGTGCAGCACGTGCCCATTTCTCGTCTGCACTTTTGGTAGGGCGTAATCTCCTGCATGTACGAGAAAGTCGCGCAGGTGAAGGGCGTTGGCAGGATGAAGGCAGGCAAGGACGGGCTTGACCCGTCGAGGTTGCTTGCGCCACTCCGAGTCTCAGCTTCTTTTCGTATCCTGTGGATTGGCCAAGTCGCAATTCAGATCGCTATTTGGGTGCAAACCGTGGCAGCCCAGTTTGTGGTGGTCGCGTCAGATGGATCCACGTTCCAAGTGGCCTTGGTTCAGTCAGCAATGACGTTGCCGTTCCTCTTGGTGGGTATTCCCATTGGCGTACTGGCCGACGTGCTACCGCGCAGGGCGATGTTGATCGTCGCCAACTCGGCGGCGACATTGATCGCACTTTCCTTAGCCATCGCGAACGCCATGGGAGTACTGAGTCCACCGCTGGTACTTGGTCTCACGTTCCTTTTGGGCTTGGCCGTTGCGGTGAACCTACCGACTTGGACTGCTTCGGTACCAGATGTAATCGATCGCAAGTACATTCCCTCTGCTGCAATGTTGACCAGCATCAATGTCAATATGGGCAGGGTGGTGGGGCCAGCTTTGGGTGGTGTACTGCTGGTGGGATTTAGCCCAACGATTGCATTCGCGGTGAGCGCATTGGGGTTTGCCTCGTTCGCGGCTGCGGTGATTTTTGCGGGACCCACCGCTCATCGACCGGTACGCCACAGATTTGTGCCGGCTTTGCGCACGGGATTTCGCCACGTACGCCACACGCGTAACTACTACCGACTCATTGCCATATCGGCTGGGTGGTTCATCTCAGGCAGCGTGCTTTTTGCGCTGTTGCCAGTGATCGCCTTTCGCGAATTTGGTGTGGGGCCTGGAGAATACGGCTGGATTTTGGCAATGGTGGGCGTGGGCGCTGTTGTGGGAACTATCGCGTTTGCGCCGATTCGCGCTCGGATGTCTCCCACGAGATACACGATGGTCTTCGCCCCCGTGTTTGCTCTATCCCTTGCTGCCATCGGACTGGCGCCCACCATCACGATGTTGTTTATTGCGCTTCCGATTGCGGGATTTACCTGGTCGGCCGTGGCGTCGGTCCTGTATTCAACTGCGCAGCAGCAGCTTCCTGCTTGGGTGCGGGCCCGCGGTATCGCTTACTACCTGATGGCCTCACAGGGCGGCATCGCGATTGGCTCGTTCATCTGGGGCTTGGTTGGTCAAGCACTGGGTGCCCCGACCGCTTTTGTGATTGCTGCCATTGCCATTGTGCCCGTGTGGATAGCGATCATGTTGATCCGGCTACCGGCTGCAGTAGAAGACTCCCATGCCGCAACCTGGTCAATGCCTGAACATTGGGACAGCGTTGAGAATCCCAATAAGCGAGCAACGGTCATCGTTGAATACCAGGTTGATGATGAGGTTCGGGAAGATTTTTTGAACGCAATGCAGATGATTCGGCAGTCTCGGCGGCGCACGGGTGCGCGACTGTGGTCATTGAGCGCTGATGTTGAGCGCGAGGGCATCTATGTTGAAATCTTTGAAGTGGATTCCTGGATGGAGCACATGGAGCAGCATGACATTAGGCAAATGGCTGCTGATGCCGATGCGTCCGCAGAGATTCGAAGGCTGGTGGGAGGGCCCGTATCTGTGCGTCATCTCATTGAAACGGACACCTGACACGCTGCTTTCGGCGCAGGGTGATTCAGAAACTTGTACCGATTAGGGTTGTGCCTATGGCTGCCATTGACGCTCTTATTGCCCGTGAAATCCTCGACTCCCGCGGTAACCCCACTGTTGAAGTTGAAGTTTTGCTCGACGACGACTCCATTGCCCGCGCTGCGGTGCCATCTGGTGCCTCGACCGGCGCTTTTGAGGCGGCGGAGCGTCGCGATGGCGGCGATCGATACCTCGGAAAGGGCGTCCGCGACGCAGTCTCTGCAGTCGAAGAGGAAATCGCTCCGGCCGTGTTGGGAATCGACGCATCAGACCAGCGACTCGTCGATCAGGTAATGATGGATCTTGATGGCACTGCGAATAAAGAGCGTCTCGGTGCAAATGCGATTTTGGGCGTCTCCCTTGCCGTGGCTCGCGCCGCATCTATCTCGGCGAACCTGCCGATGTTCCGCTACGTGGGCGGACCAAACGCACACGTTCTCCCTGTTCCCATGATGAACATCCTCAATGGCGGAGCGCACGCTGATACCGGCGTCGACATCCAAGAGTTCATGATTGCCCCGATTGGTGCCACCACTTTCTCGGAGGCCTTGCGTCAAGGTGCCGAGGTGTACCACGCGCTGAAGAGTGTGCTGAAGAAGTCCGGCTACGCAACGGGACTCGGTGATGAAGGTGGGTTTGCTCCTGACCTGCCGAACAACCGAGCAGCCCTTGAACTGATCGGCACGGCAATTGAAGCCGCAGGGCTCACCGTGGGCAAAGACATCGGGCTTGCCCTCGATGTTGCATCGACTGAGTTCTACGCCGATGGCTCCTACAACTTCGAAGGCGCTGCTCGTTCATTTGAATGGATGACCGGCTATTACGAGTCTTTGATGGCCGATTTTGCTTTGGTCTCGATTGAAGATCCCCTTGCCGAGGATGACTGGGCCGGTTGGATCCATCTCACCGATGCTCTGGGTGATCGGGTGCAACTTGTCGGCGATGACCTCTTCGTGACCAATCCGGTGCGGTTGCAGCGCGGGATCAATGAGGGCGCTGCGAATGCGCTTCTGGTCAAGGTCAACCAAATCGGCACTCTGACCGAAACCCTCGATGCAGTGGGCATGGCGACCCGCGCCGGGTACACATCGATGATGTCGCATCGGTCCGGGGAGACCGAAGACACCACGATCGCTGATCTTGCGGTGGCCGTGAACTGTGGTCAGATCAAGACCGGTGCACCGGCTCGCTCTGAGCGAGTAGCCAAGTACAACCAGCTACTCCGCATTGAAGAGGAATTGGCCGAGGCCGGTCGTTACGCCGGAAAGTCGGCTTTCCCACGCTTCGCAGGCTGATCTTCGGTCAGACTGTCTCCCGGAAACGGGTGTGGCTCGCGTGATTTGTGGGGCACACGTGACACGATCAGCGGGTGACTTCCCCGTCGCCCACTCCTGCCCGGACCGGTTCCTTCACCGGCCGTGCCGTCATCGTGGGCCTAGCCCTTGGCCTCTTGGTGTTGGGGTTGGCTGTCCCGGTGCAAGCCTGGTTTGCACAGCGCGCTGAGATCGCTGCGTTACAGGCTGAAGTCGATGCCACCGAAGTCCGAGTTGCCGAACTTACGGTGTTAAAAGAACGCTGGACTGATCCAGCCTTCATCGCAGCGGAGGCGCGCAGAAGATTGCACTTTGTCTTGCCCGGCGAGGTTGGTTATGTGGCACTCGACGCAGAGGGCAGACCGGCCGCAGAAACCCTGAGCGCAGGGGCGATCGAGAACTTGCCATGGTTTGAAGCCGTCTGGGGTTCGGTCACATCTGCCGACGGTGCTCCGCCCCCGTGATTGATCCGGCAGACATCGCAGCAGTTCACGCGCAGTTGGGCCGGCCGCCACGCGACATCGTGGCCATAGCAAATCGCTGTGCTTGTGGGCAACCATGCGTGGTCACCACGCCCCCTCGATTGGCAGACGGCACACCATTCCCCACGACGTATTACCTCACCTGCCCCAAACTCGCCGGTGCCATCGGAACCCTCGAGGGTGCCGGGCTGATGAAAGAGATGGAAAACAGACTTCAGGAATCGAGCGAACTGCGTGAGAAATATCTCCGGGCGCATGAGCGCTACCTTGCCGATCGAGCCGAACTCGGTGAAGTACCTGAAGTAGAAGGCATTAGCGCTGGTGGCATGCCCGACCGGGTGAAGTGCCTGCATGTTCTTGTCGGTCAGTCACTTGCGTGCGGTCCGGGAGTGAACCCATTTGGGGATGAGGTACTCGAACTCATCGGTTCGTGGTGGAGCGGAGATGCGTGTTCGGTGATTGTGCCGGATGATTCGATCCATGACTAGGTGCGCGGCGATCGACTGTGGTACCAATGCAATCCGCATACTGATTGCAGATGTCATCGACGGCCGAGTCATTGATGTGGTTCGGGAAATGCGCACGGTGCGTCTGGGTGAAGGCGTTGACGCGAGTGGTGAATTTTCGACAGCGGCTTTGCAGCGCACCTTCGCGGCGTGTGAGGAGTATGCGCAACTGCTGAAAGAACACCCCGTTGAGTCGTTGCGCTTTATAGCAACGTCTGCAAGCCGCGATGTGCGCAATCGTGCGGAGTTTGTTGAGGGCGTGCAAGATCGACTCGGGGTAACCGTCGAGGTAATTGCCGGCACTGAGGAAGCAGAACTTTCATTTCTCGGCGCTGTTCGGGGCCTTGATCCAGCGCTCATGATTGATCCGGTTCTGGTCACAGATGTAGGTGGTGGATCCACGGAGTATGTGCTGGGCAACGCTGCGACCGGGGAAATCTCAGCTGTAACAAGTGTGAATATCGGTTGTGTACGGATGACT
>JBIISH010000049.1:0-8905 GCA_044341115.1 Candidatus Nanopelagicales bacterium | reverse complement strand
GCACAACCGGGGGAACAGGCCTGGGGCTCGCAATTGCACTTGAAGATGCACGGCTGCACGGTGGCTGGTTGGAAGCGTGGGGAGAGCCCGGAAAGGGTGCCTGTTTCCGCCTGACACTGCCACGGGCTCCCGGCGTAGATCTGCGCAGTTCTCCATTGCTGATGCCTGAAGAAGTTGCACCCGAGCCAGAGGTGTTCTTCGATCGCGTGCGTGCCGCTGCGACCTCTCCAAATGGCGGTGATCACAATGCGTAGTCCCTCCCTGCGGGGTAGTGCGCTGGTGAGTGCACTCGTTGCAGCGGGCCTCGTGCTGAGTGGTTGCGGAAGTGTGTCGTCGACTCTCACCGCGCAGGTTCCCACCTCTGGACCGATTGAGCAGGGCGCGCAAATCGCGGGTACCAGTGAAGACCAGTTCATTCGAGTCATTGCCCGACCGCCACGCGAGGGCATGACTCCCAGTCAAATCGTGCAGGGTTTTTTGGAAGCGAGCGCATCCTTTGACGGTGACCATGCCGTTGCCCGCCAGTACCTCACGCCGGACGCGAGCAATGAGTGGAACACCGCTCGAGGTGTAGCAGTGTATGAAGGAATTCCAACGTTGTCAGAGTTCGAGAACGGTGTCTCGATGGCCGCACCTCAAACAGGTGCAATCAGTGAGATCGGAACTTACTCAGTCCTTGCACCCGGTAGTGAATTGCGCACAAACTTCGGTCTTGATCGAGTAAACGGAGAATGGCGCATCGCCCGCGTGCCCGAGGGATTGCTGCTCTCCCTGACCGATGTTGATCGCGCCTTTCGGAGTTACTCGCTTTACTTTTTCAACGCTTCTTTCACCACGCTCGTTCCTGATCCTCGAATGATTCCGGTGATTGGCTCAGGCCTTGCCAGCACCTTGGTGCGACGCCTTATTGAGGGACCAAGCGAGTGGCTCGAGCCGGCTGTTCGCACTGGTTTCCCCGATGGCGCTGGCTTGGCAATTGATGCGGTGTTGATTGAATCTGGTGTTGCACAAGTACAACTCGATGCGTCCGTACAACTTTCAGATGATCGAACAAGACAGGCGCTTTCCCAGCAGTTGGTGTGGACCCTTCGGCAACTTCCAGAAGTGCAAGCGGTTGAAGTAACTGCTGGCGGGCAACCGCTGAGTGTCCCAGGAGCGCTTAATCCGCAGCCCCGAGATTCCTGGGCAGCAGTGGATCCCAGTGGGCTCCCTGCAGGAGCGAGTGGTTATGCGATCACCTCGAGTTCCGTGGTGCGAATTGACCCATCAAGAATCGCTCCAGCGCCCGGTGAGGCTGGACTGGGCACAACAAATGGCGAAGAAGGCGTGTTGGTCGACATCGCGATTGACCGCCAATCGGAAGAGATCGCGGGATTTGATTCTGAAGGCACGTTATGGCGTGGCCCGCTCCGCTTTGCCGCCACGCTCAGTGAGGTCGGCAGTTTCCCTGGAGCGACCGCACTGCAATTCGACCCGAGTGGTGCCCTGTGGTTAGTTGACCCAGAGCAAGGGCTGCTGGTGCTGCCCGGATCTGGGGTGCCTATTGCCGTGGCGGTTCAAGGTCTGGCCAGCAACTCAACGGTGCAGCTTTTTGTGCCATCGCGTGATGGCACACGCGCAGCCATCGTCGTGCGTCGTGGTCCTCGGACCACGCTCTATATGGCACGCGTCATTAGGCCTTCGCAAACAAATGTGATCGGGCTCGTTGTGGACGCCCCGATTCGCGTCGAGGCCAAACTGGCCGAGGTAGTAGATGTTTCGTGGTCAAGTGCTGAGAGCCTGGCGGTGCTGGGATCAGAAAGTGCGGGTTCGCTGCAGGTGTATGAGGTAGACCTCGCTCGCGGGCAGGTGCTGGCTCAAGGTGCCCCGGAGGCACCGGTCGCAATCGCTGCTGCACCGGGCTTGCCCACCCTGACGAGCGCGGCTGATGGAATCTTGTATGAAGGATCGAGCGGCGCATGGTCGCAGGTGCTCAACGCCACATCACCGGCCTACCCCGGCTAGAGAGTGTGCGCGATGGCCGCGACGCCACGCACTCGGCAGCCAGCCTGCTCAAGAGTTCTGGCCGCTTCACTGATTGTGCTTCCTGTGGTGATGATGTCGTCGACGACGATGACTTCGGTGCCAGGAATGAGATCTCGGGTGACCGCGAAGGCCGCAGCAGACGAGCGGAGCCGCGAGGTCCGGTCCAGGCGTTTGCTGGCTCCTTTGCCGCGCACATCCTGCAAGCAGGGCATGAGAACACCGCCAGGTTGGTGTGTGTCCATTGATCGGAGCAGATGGTGCACCGGATCAAACCCGCGGCGTCGGATGGCGGCCTTTCGGCTCGGTACGGGAACCACCCGAAGCAGCGATTCGGTGCCGACATGCTCGCGGACCTCCGAAATGGCCGCGGCGAGCAGGGGGCTCAGATGGATGGCCAGCTCGGGGATGTGGTGGTCTTTGTAGGTGTACAGGACCCGCCTCAGAGCTCCCCGGTAGGCCCCTGAGTAGGCCGCAGGTAACCAATGCAAGCCCGAGTGGATCAAGAACTCGTGCACCGCAGGGGCGGGTTTAAGGGCACTCTCGCACTCGTGACACAGCAAAGTGCCTGGTGCCGTGCACCCCGAGCAGTTTCGGGCGAGGAATAGATCGGTCGCCGCGGTCTTGAGCTGGTTCAGGTTCATACTCCCTGAGTAAGCCTTAGGAGGGGCGTGTTTGCTCAGGTGTATGACCGACTGCGGATGGGGGACCGCGCCTGTGGAGCAGGCGTCTACGATGGGTGCAATGGCCGCTCGAGAGGGCGGCCGAGCGTCGTCGACCATGCCGCTCAAGCATCCAGCGATCTGAAAGGCACGTCACTGTGGGAGTTTTCGACAAGATCCTTCGTGCGGGTGAGGGCAAGACGCTCCGCAAGCTCGAAGCCGTGGCGCGTTCGGTCAACACAATCGAGGATGAGTTCACCGCTCTCACCGACGCAGAACTACGCGAACTCACCGATGAATACCGTGAGCGCTATGCCGCGGGAGAGTCTCTCGACGATCTCATGCCCGAAGCTTTTGCCACTGTCCGTGAAGCTGCCAGACGCACCTTGGGACAACGGCATTACGACGTCCAGATCATGGGCGGGGCAGCTCTGCACCTAGGCAATATCGCTGAGATGCGCACCGGTGAAGGCAAGACCCTCGTGGCTACTCTCCCTGCTTACCTCAATGCCATTTCTGGCAAGGGCGTGCACGTTGTCACTGTGAACGATTACCTCGCCGAGCGTGACTCCGAGTGGATGGGTCGCATCCACCGCTTTCTCGGCATGAGCGTGGGCTGCATTCTCTCTGGCATGACGCCCACCGAGCGTCGCGCTGCTTACGCTTGCGACATCACATATGGCACGAACAACGAGTTCGGTTTCGATTACCTACGTGACAACATGGCGTGGTCGCAAGAGGAATTGGTTCAACGAGGCCACTACTTTGCTGTGGTCGACGAAGTTGACTCCATTCTGATCGACGAGGCACGTACCCCTCTCATCATCAGCGGCCCGGCCGATCAGGCCAATACGTGGTACGGCGAGTTCGCCCGCTTGGCGCGCATGCTCACGCGAGATACCGACTACGAGGTTGATGAGAAGAAGCGCACGATTGGTGTACTTGAGAGCGCCATTGACAAGGTCGAAGACCAGCTCGGCATCGACAATCTCTATGACACAGTGAATACCCCGCTCGTGGGATTCCTGAACAATGCGATTCGCGCAAAGGATTTGTTCAAAAAGGATCGTGACTATGTGGTGATGGATGGCGAGGTCATCATCGTCGACGAACACACGGGTCGAATCCTCAAAGGTCGTCGTTACAACGAAGGCCTGCACCAGGCGATTGAGGCCAAAGAAGGCGTGGAAATCAAAGCCGAGAACCAGACCTTGGCAACGGTTACCCTGCAGAACTTTTTCCGACTTTACGAAAAGCTCGGCGGCATGACCGGTACGGCCATGACAGAGGCAGCAGAGTTCAACCAAATCTATGGCCTCGGAGTGGTGCCGATTCCGACGAACCGTCCCATGGTGCGCATCGATCAGCCTGACCTGGTGTTTCGTACCGAGGACGCCAAGTACGGGGCAGTCATCGAAGACATCACCGAACGCTACGCCACGGGTCAGCCGATTCTGATTGGCACCACGAGTGTCGAAAAGTCTGAATACATCTCTGGTTTACTGAAGAAAAATGGTGTTCCACATGAGGTGCTCAACGCCAAGCAGCACGAGCGCGAGGCCGCAATCGTTGCGCAGGCCGGTCGCAAGAGTGCGGTGACTGTTGCCACCAACATGGCAGGTCGAGGCACCGACATCATGCTGGGCGGCAATCCGGAATACATGGCAACTTCCGGGCTCACGCAGCGCGGGCTTTCGCCAGTAGAAGATGCAGAGGCCTATGAGGCTGCTTGGCCAGAGGCAATCGCGACAGCAAACGCTGCGGTCAAGGCCGAACATGATGAAGTGGTGGGTCTGGGCGGTTTGTACGTGCTCTCCACCGAACGCCACGAATCTCGTCGTATCGACAATCAGCTTCGCGGACGTTCGGGACGTCAGGGTGATCCCGGCGAGTCACAGTTCTACCTGTCCCTACAAGACGATCTCATGCGTCTGTTCAAGGCCGACATGGTCGATGCTTTCCTTCGCCGCTTCAACGTTCCTGACGATGTGCCCATCGAAGCGAAAATGGTCACCAACGCGATCCGGTCAGCGCAAGGTCAGGTCGAAGCCCAGAACTTTGAAATTCGCAAGGACGTGTTGAAGTACGACGACGTTCTCAACCGGCAACGTCTAGTGATCTACGCCGAACGCCGTCGGGTGCTCGAGGGCGAAGACATCGAGGAGCAGGTTCGTACATTTATCTCAGACACGGTTGAAGGTTATGTGCGCGCTGCCACGGGTGATGGCTATCCCGAAGGCTGGAACTTGGATAAGTTGTGGACGGCTCTGGGGCAGCTCTACCCGGTTGGCGTGACCATTGATGAAGTTGAGCAGGCCTCAGGTGGAGATCGCGCCGGTTTGAGTTCGGACTTCTTGGTCTCCGAATTGGTTGATGATGCCCAGAATGCTTACGACCGCAGAGAAGAAGAGCTTGGTGAGGAGGTCGCTCGCGAACTTGAACGTCGGGTAATCCTCTCCGTACTCGACCGGAAATGGCGTGAGCATCTCTACGAAATGGATTACTTGCGCGATGGCATTGGTCTCCGAGCCATGGCACAGCGGGATCCGCTCATCGAATATCAGCGTGAAGGTTTCGATCTGTTCACCGCAATGATGGATGGCATCAAAGAGGAATCCGTGGGTTACCTCTTCCACGTTGAGGTGCAGGTACCAGCGGCAGTGTCTGAAGTGGCAGCAGAGGCGGTTGAAGGTCTTGCCGATGCAACGAGTAGCACCGCCACCGCCGGCATCGCTGCAGCGGTATCCGCTAGCAAGGCGGCACCTGCTCCCCGCATCGAAGCCAAGGGACTTGCGCCCTCACGTCCAGCGCATGTTGAGTACTCGGCACCCGATGCTGACGGGGGAGTCATGCACGGTGAAATGGATCTGGACAGCGATGGATTTGTCGAGGTTGGGGAAGATGCCTCACGGGCGGAGCGTCGTCGGGCCGAGCGAGCGAATCGGAAGAAGCGCTAGCGCATCTCGATTGCGGTCACCAACCAACGACCATCAATGACCTCCATGCGCAGCGCAACTGCATGGGAACGTTCCATGCCGACGATGACAGCTGATGCTTCAACGATGCCCGGTGCGACTGTGCACACGCGTACTGAGCGCACTTTGCGTAGTCGAGATACTCCTTGGTGCATACGCATCGCGGGATGACGGGCCATTGCAGAGCCGCGGAGATTGATTCGCTCTAGGACAACCCGCTCAACCCATTGTGATAACTGGGCCGCGGGACGTTCGCCAATCGATACTTCGTAAATTGCTCGGGCCATGCGCGCTGCCCATTCCGAAGCGCGGGGCAGCTCCGTCTGGTTGGTGTCGGTGGTTGATGGTTGCAGGGCTCGGATATCACCTGGTGCTGGTGGTCTGGCCGCAAGGCCTGGTGCTGTGCTCCATTCCAATGCGAGGGAGAGCTGGTCTGTGCGCAGCGTGCGGCTCGAACCACCGGGTAACACTCGCAACTTTGGGCGGGCCGCTTTCGTCTCGCTGTGATCGGGCTGTGGATCGAGAGTGCTTGACATCACGTTCCCCTTCGCGAATCACCTCAGTTGGCAGCGAGGTGTTGTTGTGTGCTGATGTGCGGCAACGTACTAGCGCGCAGCACGAAAAGAAGAGTGACAATTTATTTTGTTGACGGAAAAAGACCTGTGGAAGAACAAATAGTTCCGAAGATTGACCAAATTTCCTCAAGGAAATCAAGCACCTGTAGTGCTAGCGCCACACTTTCAGAAGTATGGAGTTTTCCACAGGTTTATGGAGATGGGAGGACAACAACTTTGTCCCCCACTTTTGACCATTCGTAGAGTTGTTCAGCCGCCTCCGGCGCCATGCGCACACATCCACCCGTTGCAACTGGTAGACCCAACTGATCGGTGGAATGCATGGGCTTTCCGTCGTAGTACCGCGGGATGCTGTGGAAGCCGATTGCTGTTTTCCCGTCGTTGCCGAATGTGAATCTGACCATGTGGTCAAAAGTCACTCGGGAATTCGGGTTGCCACTTGACGGGGACTTGGAAAAGACCCGGTACTTGCCCATGACGGGCCGATCCCATCGTCCAACAATGGGAAACCGATAGACGACCTCGTTTTTCTTGTTCATGGCCCAGACGGTCATCAGAGCTTTGTCATAAACAATCCGACGCCCTTTGCCATCATCTAATGGCATCCAGGGCACGTTCTTGGCCTTGCGCTCGCGGGTGGCTGGCTTTGGCTTCTTGGGCTTTGCCACAGCTAACTTGACGGCCGCTACCGGCTTATCGCCGACTGAAGGAACCACAATTTCGGCGGGCTCCTGCGTTGGGGTAGTCACAGCAGGCGTGGAAGTGGCTACTGGCGTGGAGGTGGCTGCGGGCGTAGGTGGCTCCTCTGCCCCAGCAGTGGGCAGCATTGCCCCACTTGCAAGGCCCAACACCATCGCGCTGGCAAGGAGAATCGACGCCGGACGATGCCGAGAGATGAGGCTTCGCGCAGATTGTGCAACAGGGGGGAAGGTCACACATACAAGACTAGGGCTCAGAACGATAAGTTCGCATTCTTGGGCAATTTATAGGGTGTGTCGCCCTCACGCGGGCGCTCCGTGGTGTGATGTGCACGCAGAGGTCAAGAGCAAGAGAGGGGGCGGGGATGGATCGACTTTCGGCGGTAGATGCATCGTTCTTGTACCTCGAGGATTCCTCGACCCCCATGAACGTAGGTGGCGTGGCCATTTTTCGGCCGCCACCGGAAGGTTTTGACCATGAGCGCCTCGTAGCTCTGATCCGTCGACGCATCGCCTTTGTCCCGCGCTATCGCCAACGGGTTCGTGAAGTGCCTTTCGGTATCTCGCGGCCGGTGTGGGTTGACGACGAGGATTTCGATGTCACCTTTCATGTGCGTCGATCCGCGTTGCCCAGACCAGGAAACAGAGAGCAACTCGATGAACTAGTGGGCCGCTTGATGTCGAGACCCCTCGATCGGTCGCGACCGCTGTGGGAGATGTACCTCGTTGAGGGCCTTGAAGATGGTTGCTTTGCTGTCATCACCAAGAGCCATCAATGTCTCGTTGACGGTCTGGCGGCTGTCGATATCGCTCAAGTCATGCTCGACACCACACCCGATGCCACGATCGGGCCACCGGATGTGTGGCAGCCCCGACCTGAACCGTCGGGTGCTGAATTACTCACCGCGGCTCTTACTGAAGCTGTTGCTCGCCCGGCGGCTGCGGTTGATCTTGCGAAAGACACTTGGCACGACGTCACGAACGCAGCTGGCTCCGTCGGAAGTTTTGTGGTCGGTGCGGTGGAAACTGTGACGGGTGCGGTGTCGAGCATTCTTCGATCACCGTCGATGAGTCCGTTAAGCACTCGAATCGGCGCACAACGTCGGTTTGCCACTGTGACCGTGCCATTTGAGGAGATCCGCGGCATTCGTGCTGCAGCCGGTGGCAGCGTTAACGATGCGGTTCTGGCGGTCATCACGGGTGGTTTGCGTGGTTGGCTCATGGCGCGCGGCGAGGCTGTCACCCAAGGGCGATCACTGCGCGCGTTGGTTCCTGTCTCGGTGGAAAGTGTCGGCGCTGGAGCCAACCAGGTAGCTGGCTTCCTTGTTGATCTCCCGGCTGGCGAGCCAGATCCCGTCATGCGCTTACGCCAAATCTCATTTCACATGAATTCTCTCAAGCAGTCGGAACGTTTCATCGGCGCTGATGCGATTGTCAGTATTGCCGGCTTCGGTCCACCAACTCTGCACGCACTGGGTTCTCGGGTGGGTGCATCTCTCGCGCGCCGGGCTTATGACCTTTCCATTACAAACGTTCCCGGGCCACAGGTGTCGCTGTACGTGGCCGGCTCTGAAATGGTCGAGGCCTACCCGTGCATCCCCTTGTTGCAAGGACAGGCGCTGAGTATTGGGATTACGTCCTACCACGGCGTGGTGTGCATCGGGTTGACGGCTGATCGGGACTCCATGCCAGATGTAGATATTTTGATGTCTTCGATTCACGATGCTGTTGCTGAACTCCGGGAAGCGGCCACGATTGGTCGACGGACGCTACGGTCAGTGACAACGGAGGACTTTGAGTCTGCATGAGCATCCGGCGGGCAATTGTCATTGGCGGCGGTGGTGTCCTCGGCGGCACGTGGGCGGTCGGCGCTCTGCGAGCGTTAGAAGAAGCCCGCGGCTTTGATGCTCGAAGCGCTGACCTCTTGGTGGGCACCTCCGCGGGCTCGGTCCTGGTGTCGCTCCTCGGCAACG